>NZ_JBEXYL010000129.1:0-19184 GCF_040630895.1 Streptomyces sp. NPDC005728 | reverse complement strand
AAGGTCAACCCGGTGATCCCCGAGGTCGTCAACCAGGTCGCCTTCGAGGTCATCGGCAACGACGTCGCCATCACCATGGCGGCCGAGGCGGGACAGCTCCAGCTCAACGCCTTCGAGCCGATCATCCTGCACTCCCTGTCGGAGAGCATCACCCACCTGCAGAGCGCCTGCCTCACCCTGGCCGAGCGCTGCGTGGACGGCATCACCGCCAACACCGAGGTGCTGCGCGCGACCGTGGAGAACTCCATCGGCCTGGTCACCGCGCTCAACCCGCACATCGGGTACACGGCCGCCACCGACATCGCCAAGGAGGCCCTCGCCACCGGCCGGGGCGTGGCCGAACTCGTGCTGGAGAAGGGGCTGCTGCCCGCCGAGAAGCTCGCTGACCTGCTGCGCCCCGAGATCGTCGCGGGCAGCGGAGCACCCATGGCCTGACCTGCACGGACACGGCCGCGATTGCGCACCGGGACCGGCCCGGAGGCAGAATGGTGATCATGACAACGACGTCGTCCCTCACCTTCCTGCCGGTCCTGGAGCGCATCGCCGAGGAGATAGGGCGCACCCCCGGCCGCGGGCGTCCCGCCGACTACATCCCGGCGCTCGCGGCCCGCGATCCGCGCAGTTTCGGCATGGCCGTGGCCGAGCTGGACGGCACGGTCTACGGGGTGGGGGAGTGGCGGGAGCCGTTCTCCGCGCAGTCCATCACCAAGGTCTTCACACTCGCTCTGGACCTTGCCCGCGAGGGCGACGAACTCTGGGAACACGTGGGCCGCGAGCCCTCGGGCAACCCGTTCAACTCGCTGGTGCAGCTGGAGTACGAGAACGGCATCCCGCGGAATCCTTTCATCAACGCGGGTGCGCTCGTCGTCACCGATCGTCTGCAGACCCGTACCGCGGACGCGGCCGGGGAACTGCTGGCCTTCCTGCGGACCGAGAGCGGCAATCCCTCCCTGGACTTCGACGAGGACGTCGCCGCCTCGGAGACCGCGCACGGTGACCGCAACGCCGCCCTCGCCCACTTCATGGTGTCCTACCGCAACATCGACAACCCGGTGCCGGTCCTGCTCGACCAGTACTTCCGGCAGTGCTCCATCGCCGCCTCCTGCGCCGACCTCGCCCTCGCCACCACGTTCCTCGCCCGGCACGGCATCCGCGCCGACGGCACCCGGCTGCTCACCCGCAGCCAGGCCAAACAGGTCAACGCGGTGATGCTGACCTGCGGGACGTACGACGCGGCCGGCGACTTCGCCTACCGCGTCGGCCTGCCCGGCAAGAGCGGGGTCGGCGGCGGCATCATCGCCGTCGTCCCGGGCCGCTGCACGCTGTGCGTGTGGAGCCCGGGGCTGGACGAACGGGGCAACTCGGTGGCGGGCGTCGCGGCCCTGGACCGGTTCACCACGCTCACCGGCCTGTCGGTCTTCTGACCGTTCGGTGCAGTGGTGGCCGCGCGGGGCCGCAGAGGTCGTCGTTCCTCACGTGCCGGACATGTACGGGTCTCCCGCAGGAGAAGGGAGCGTCGCCTTCCGGCCACCCAGTGTTGACACGCTGACCCAGTGTTGGCCATGGCTTTCCCCTTCGATCTCCGCCGCTGCCAGGTGCTGGGCCTGGCCGGTACCGCTTTCCTGGCACTGGGAGGTGAGACAGCGGGCGCGCTGCCCGTGCAGGACCTCCTGGCACCTGCCTCCGCGCAGGCCGCGCTAGGACTGGTCGGGGTCTACTTCGGCGTCGTGCTGCTGATAGCGGCCTGGGTGCTCCTCGGCCGTCTGGTACGCGGTCCGCAACCGCCCACCCAGCGGGCCCTGCTGACGGTCCTGGCCGTCTGGGCGGTGCCGCTGCTGCTCGCGCCCCCGCTGTTCAGCCGCGACGTCTACAGCTACCTCGCCCAGGGCGCCATGGTCGACGCCCACATGGACGTGTACGCCCAGGGGCCCGCGCAGCTCGGCGGCCCGCTGGCCGACGAGGTGGCCCCGGTGTGGCAGCACACGGCCGCCCCGTACGGTCCCGCCTTCCTGGGGCTGGCCTCCGCGCTGTCCGGCCTGACCCGGGGCGAACTGCCCGCAGGTCTTCTCGGGATGCGCCTGGTCGCCCTGCTCGGCGTGGCCCTCATGGCGGCGGCGCTGCCCCGCCTGGCCCGGCACAGCGGTGCCGACCCGGCCGCCGCGCTGTGGCTCGGCGCCCTGAACCCGCTGGTCCTGCTGCACCTGGTGGCGGGCGCCCACAACGACGCGATCATGCTCGGCCTGCTGGGGCTCGGCCTGGTCGCCGCCCTGGGCAGGTGGCCCGTCCTCGGGGCGGTGCTCGTCACGCTGGCCGCGCTGGTCAAGGCACCCGCCGCGCTCGGCCTGCTCGCGGTGGTGGCCCTGCAGATCCGCACCCGCCGCACCCCGCTGTGGGCCGTCCTCACGACGGCGGCCGCCGCCGCGGCGACCACGGTCGCCGCCACCGCCGTGGCCGGAACCGGCTACGGCTGGATCCGCGCCCTGGACACCCCGGTCTCGCCGCACAACTGGGCGCTCACCAGCCTGCTCGGCCGTGCCACCGGCGCCCTGCTCGACCGCCTCGGCAGCGACCTGGCCCCGCTGGCGGTGCCGGCCTGGCATCTGTTCGGGCTCGCGGCCACCGCGATCGCCATAGGGCTGATATGGCTGCGGCTGCGCCTGCGACCGGTGTACGCGCTCGGCCTGAGCCTGCTCACGGTGGCCGTCTTCGGCCCGGCGATCCGCCCCTGGTACGTGCTGTGGGGCCTGTTCCTCATCGCGGCCGCCGCGCCCAGCACCTCGGTACGGCACCGGGTGGCCGCCCTGGCCGGTGTCCTGGCTCTCGCGGTGCTGCCCAGCGGCGGCCCGGCGGACGCCGGCCAGCTGGTCCTCGCGGTCTCCGGCGGTCTGCTCGGCGTGGTCGTGCTGTGGCAGGCCCACCAGGCCGCCCAGGCACCGGCGACGGGACGCACGGCATGACGGGGTTCTCGCTGCCGCGCACGGACCGGGGGCGCGCCCTGCTCGTGCTGGCGCTGGTCGCCGCGGTGACCGCGTTCACGGCGACCGTGCCGCTGCTGCGGGACTTCTTCGACCTGCGCGTCTACTACGGCACGGTGCACATGTGGGTGGGCCACGGCGGCCGGATCTACGACTACCAGGTCCCGGGGACTTCGTACGGCTTCACGTACCCGCCGTTCGCCGCGCTCGTCATGCTCCCGCTGGCCGCGCTGGGCCGGCACACCGCGATGGTGGCCTCCCTGCTGGTGAACCTGGCCGCGCTGGCGGTCGTCCTGCGGATCCTGGCCGGGGCCGGCTGGCGACGGCACGGCTGGTTCGGCTGGTCGCTGGCCCTGTGTCTGCTCGCGCTGTTCGAGCCGTTGCGGGACACCTTCAGCTTCGGCCAGGTGAACCTGGTGCTGCTCGCCCTGGTCCTCGGCGACTCCTGGCTGCTGTCGACCGGGCGGGGCCGCTGGGCCGGCGCCGGGATCGGACTTGCCGCCGCGGTGAAGCTCACGCCCGCCCTGTTCATCGGGCTGCTGCTGCTCGCCCGGCGGTGGCGGGCAGCCGCGGTGGCGACCGCCGTGGCCTTCGCGGCGACCGGACTGGCCGCCTGGGCGGACCCCCGTGCCTCCCGCTTCTACTGGACCGACGCGCTGTGGGACACCACCCGGGTCGGCCGCCTCGACTACGTCTCGAACCAGTCGCTCCAGGGTGTCCTGGCCCGGCTCGGCGACACGGACCGTGCGCTGTGGGGCGCGGTGGTCCTGCTGGTCCTGTGCGTGTGGGCGTGGCGTGCGAGCCGGGCGGTGGCGGCCGGGGACTGGACGGCGGCCTTCGCGCTCACCGGCGCCGCGGCTTGTCTGGTCAGCCCGATCACCTGGGTGCACCACCTGGTGTGGCTGCTGCCGTCCTTCGCGGTGCTGGTGCGGGCCGGGCACCCGCGGCTGGCGGGCGCCCTGTACGCGGTGCTGTGCACCAGCGTGGTGTGGCTCTGGTTCGACGACGCCTCCGGCATCGACGGCTTCCTCGGCAGCAACATCTACACGTGGGTCATGCTGGGCCTGCTGATCGGCCTGCCGGTCGGTCAGTCGCGCTCGGCCCGGCCGCCCTTGGCCCGCAGCGCCAGACACACGGCCCCCGCGCCGAGTCCGGCGAGACCCGCGACGGCCGCGGGCGACCAGTCCGACTCGTCGTCCCGCTCCGGGGACGTGGCCGCCGCGACGGGTACGGACGTCGACGGCCGGGACCCGGCGCGCAGCCCGTCCAGCGAGCCCACCGGATCCACCTGACCGGCCGCCGCGAAGCCCCAGTCGAGCAGCGCGCGGGCCTCCTCGTACACGGCGAACCCGCCGCCGTCCTGAGGGTTCATCACCGTCACCACGAGGGTGCGCCCGCCGCGGCGGGCGGCGGCGACGAGCGTGTTGCCCGCGTTGGTGGTGTAGCCGTTCTTGATGCCGATCAGCCCCGGGTACCGCGCCACGCCGTCCTCGCCGGTCAGCAGGCGGTTGGTGTTCTCGATGGCGTACGGCCATCCGTCGCCGGGGAACTGGGCCTGGGCGGTGGAGCAGTACCGTGCGAAGTCGGGGTTGCGCAGCCCGGCCCGGCCGAAGACCGCCAGGTCGAACGCCGAGGACACCTGGCCGGGGGTGTCGTAGCCGTCGGGGGAGACGACGTGCGTGTCCAGGGCGCCCAGGGAACGGGCCTCGGCCTGCATCCGGGTGGCCGTGGCGCGCCAGCCGCCGCCCAGGGAGGCGAGCACGTGCACGGCGTCGTTGCCGGAGCTGAGGAAGACCCCGCGCCACAGGTCGGACACCTGGTAGGTGTGTCCCTCCTCGACGCCGACCAGGCTGCTGCCCTCGCCCACGTCCTGCAGCTCCTGGTACTTGACCGTGTGCTGCATGCCTGAGGGCAGGGCCGGCAGCACGGTGAGGGCGAACAGGGTCTTCAGGGTGCTCGCGGGCGGCAGCCTGCGGTGCGCGTCGCCCGCGGCCAGCACCTCGCCGTTGCCTGCGTCGGCCACCAGCCAGGACAGCGCGGAGACCTCCGGCAGCTCGGGAGCGTTCCGATGCGGTCTGACCTGCGTGCCGGAGCGGTAGAGCAGGGACGGCCGCGGCACCGCGGCCCGCGGCCCGGGCGGTGCGGGATCCCCCGCGCGGTGTGCGGCGGCAGTGGCGGCCGGCGCGAGGGCCAGCACCCCCGCGACGCACAGGGCACAGGCCGACGACGCTGCCCGAGAAGAGAATCCGGTGATCATATGATCAACGTAGAAAAGGGGTGGTCGTTCGGCGCGGTGCCCGGGCCGGACGGTCTAACGGAGCAACCCGGATGCCGCACTCCGGGTGGACCGGCGGCGCTCAGCCGGAGGGCAGGGTCGGCTGGATGCGGCGCAGGAACGTGGCGTTGTCGGGGGTGTCCCGCATCCGCTCCAGCAGGGTCTCCAGCGCGGCCGGTGCGCCCTCCCGGGAGCGCAGTGCCCGGCGCAGGCCCCGAGTGGTCGTCAACTCGGCCGGGGTGAGCATGAGTTCCTCGCGACGGGTGCCCGTGGGGTCGATGTCCACGGCCGGGAAGACCCGGCGGGCGGCGAGTTCCCGGTCGAGCCGCAGCTCCATGTTGCCCGTGCTCTTCAGCTCCTCGAAGAAGTAGCCGTCGGCGCGGGAGCCGGTGTCCACCAGGACGGTGGCGAGGATGGTGAGCGAGCCGCCCTCCTCGGCCTGGCGGGCGGCCCCGAAGAACCGCTTGGGGCCGAGCAGCGCGCCCGCGTCGACACCGCCGCTCAGGGTGCGTCCACCGGCGGCGGAGGCGTTGTTGTGGGCCCGGCACAGCCGGGTCAGGGAGTCGAGCAGGATGACGACGTCCTCGCCGGCCTCGACGAGCCGCTTGGCCCGCTCGACGACCAGTTCCGCGAGGGCGATGTGCTCCTTGGGCGACCGGTCGAAGGTGGAGGCGTACACCTCGCCGCGCACCGAACGGCGCATTTCGGTGACCTCCTCGGGCCGCTCGTCCAGCAGGACGACCATCAGGCGGCATTCGGGATGGTTGCCGGCCACGGCGGCGGCGAACTGCTGGAGCAGCACGGTCTTGCCGCTCTTGGGCGGCGCCACGATCAGCCCGCGCTGGCCTTTGCCGACCGGCGCGAACAGGTCGGTGACCCGTCCGGCGAGACCGGACGCCGGGTGTTCGAGGCGGATCCTCTCGTGCGGGTGGAGCGGGGTGAGATCGCCGAAGTGGCGGCGGCCCCGGAGTTCGCCCGGGGTGCGCCCGTTGACGTGATCGATGTCGGTCAGGGCACGCTGTGCCCCGCGGACGCCCTCGACCAGGTCGCCCTTGCGCAGGCCGTGACGGCGGATCAGCGCGGGCGGCACCTGCGGGTCGGCGGGGGAGGGCAGGCAGGTCACGGCTCGCAGGTACCCCTTCCCGTGCGCGTCGATGTCGAGAACACCGGTGACGGGCCGGGCGGCCGGGGCCTGCTGTACGTGAGGGGGTTCGAGTGTGGTGGTCATGGACGGTCCTTTCACGGACGGAAGACATGAGGAAGGGGGGAGGGGAGCCGCGAGACGGGAGGGCCTGTGTGCCTTCGGGCGGCGGAAACGACACCTCGGAGCGAGGCGGTGATGAGAAGCTGCCGCGTCCGGGTCGGAAACGACGGACGGATCAGCGTGGAGAGGAGAAACTGGCACCGGCGCCCACTGGGGGGCGTACACAAGTGCTGAAAGCACCGTACCACTCGACGGCAGAGTACCGCTGTGATCCCGTCAACACGTCGATGGCGTGAGTTGTTCCCGTGGTGGGAAGAGAGGCAGGACACCCCATGCGCGCACTGATCGTCGGCCCCCGGGGCACCGGGTGGACTGCGGCTCGGGCAGGCCCCGGATCCCGTCCCTGGACCCGGCCAGGTCCTCGTGGAGATGCGACACACCTGGCTCAACGCGGCCGAGCTGTACTTCGCCCGGTCGGCCGCACCCGGTGACCCAGTGGGTCGCCGAGCCGGGAGCCGACGAGGTGGTGGCGGGGTCCGACACGGTGACGCAAGCCCGTCGACGTGGTGATCGACACCGTGGGCGGCGAGCAACTGGCCTCGGGGTATGCCCTGTTGGCGCCCGACGGCAGCCTGCAGAGCGTCGGCCGGGCCGCCGGACGCGCGGCCGTGCTGCCCGTCGGGGTCCACGCTGGGCTCCGTCCCCTCGAAGACCGTCATGTCGGTCTGCAACGGCGGCGGACTCACCGACCGGCGGGCGCAGTTGCGGTGACTGCTCGCTCTGCTCGCCGCCGGGAGACTGCGCGTCCCCGTCGGCCGGCGCGGTCCCTGGGAGAAGACCGCCGACGCGGCCGGGGCGCCGGCGAGCAGGAAGCTGCGCGGAAAGGCCGTCCTGGACGTCGGTGGACGCGCGACACCGCTCCGCACAGGGCCCCGTGGCCCTTACGATCGGGCTCGTTCCCGTCCTACGGCCGTCAGGAGAGCCCGGTGGAGCCCACCCCCGCCACTGCACCGCACCGCATGGATCCCTCCGGTGGCTGCCCGCACGCCGACAACGCCCGGCTGCTGGCCCGCGGTGCCGTGGCCCCGGTCGTGCTGCCGGGCGGTATCGAGGGGGCGGCGGTGCTCGGGCACGAGGCGCTCAGGGAGTTCCTCCAGCACCCCGAAGTCGCGAAGAACGCACGCCACTTCACGGCGCTGCGCGAGGGGCGCATCGCCGCGGGCTGGCCCTTGCTGACCTTCGCCACCGTGCAGGGCATGACCACTGCCGACGGGGACGACCATCGCAGGCTCCGTTCGCTGGTCAGCCGGGCGTTCACCCCCCGCCGGGTGGCGGAACTCCGGCCCCGGATCGAGGAGTTGACCGCCTCGCTGCTCGACGACCTGGCGCGGGCGGCTCGGACGGGCGACGGGGTCGCCGATCTGCGGGAGCACTTCGCGCTGCCCCTGCCCATGGGCGTCATCAGCGAACTTCTCGGCGTCGACGCCGGTTTCCGCGACCGGCTGCACCACCTGTCCAACCAGGTCGTGGCCACGGACATCGAACCGGACGAGGCGGTCGCCGCCAACCGCGAACTCGTCGCCGTCCTGGCCGAGGTCGCCGCCTCGCGCGCCGCACACCCCGGCGACGACCTCACCAGCGCCCTGATCGCCGCCCGCGACGAGGACGGCGACCGGCTCAGCCAGCAGGAACTCATCGGCACCCTGGTTCTCATGATCATCGCCGGCCACGAGACCACGCTCAACCTGATCACCAACGCCGTACGCGCCCTGTGCGGCCACCGCGAGCAACTGGAGCTGGTGGGCGCGGGCAAGGCGAGCTGGGCCGACATGGTCGAGGAGACCCTGCGCTGGGACGCGCCGGTCAGCTACTTCCCGTTCCGCTACCCGGTGCAGGGCCTGACCGTGGACGGCACGCTCATACCGGCGGGGACGCCCGTTCTCGCCGGCTACTCCGCCGCCGGACGCGACCCGGCCGCGCACGGCCCGGACGCCGACCGCTTCGACGTCACCCGGCCCGCCCGCGCCGACGCCGTACGCCATCTCTCCCTCGGCCACGGTGCCCACTACTGCCTGGGCGCCCCGCTCGCCCGCCTGGAGGCGACCGTCGCCCTGGAGCAGCTGTTCACGCGCTTCCCGGCACTGGACCTCGCAGTACCTGAGGACCGGCTCTCACGCCACTCCAGCTTCGTCGGCAACAGCGTCCGCGCGCTCCCCGTACACCTGGGCGGCTGAGCCGTACGACAGGCAGACGACGCCGTCCCGCTCCGTCTCCCGGCGACCCGCACCAGATGTCCCCACACCATAACGATCCCGGACGTCAGCGGACTTGACCGCCAACTCTGCACTATCGTCACGACATGTCCACGCCACCGCAGTCGCCGCAGCCGGCCGACCAGCCCCCGCCCGGACAGCCGGCACAGCAGCCCGCTCAGGCCGCACCACAGCCCGGGCAGCCCGCACCGCAGCCGGCCGTACCGCCGCAGCCGACGGCCTACCCCTACCCGAACCCGCAGTCTCCTCCGCCGGGGAACTTCTACGCGCAGCCCACGCTGGTCGGACAGCCGGCACCCCAACCGCAGGCAGGCGTGCCGGGGAACCCCTACGCACAGCCACCTCAGTACGGTCCGGTACCCGTACCGCCGCCCGGTGGCGGCAGCGGTGCCGGGCGGGCCGTGCTCTGGGTCGCGGTCGGCGCGGTCGTCGCGTCCGCCGCCTGGGCGGCGGGTCTGTTCCTGATCGCCGGCAAGGGCGACAGCGCGGACCTGCGCGGCTACGCGGCGCCCTCCAACATGTGCTCCGGCGCGGACTACTCCTCCTTCAAGGACGAGTATCCCGAGAACGGCTCCTCCCCGACGCACAACTCCCTCAAGGACAAGGCGCTGGACGAGAGTTACTGCAGCCTGGGCCTGAAGAAGACCGGCTCCTCGTACGCGGACGCCTATCTGTCCATCCAGGTGGACCTGCACAAGAAGTCCGATCCCGCACCGGAGTTCACGGCCACCTGGAAGAACTACGGCGACAGCCACACGGGGTACGACGTGAGCGCGGTGAGCGGCATCGGCGACGAGGCCTACCTCGTCAGCCAGGACACCACCAGCGGCTCCTCCAGCGGCTCCCGCTACGCCACCCTCGCCGTCCGCGACGGCTGGATGACATACACGATGAGCTACAGCGCCTACCTCAGCTCGTACGACCAGGACAAGGACCCGCCCGCGCTCACCGATGTCTCCGACTGGCTGAAGACCGACACCAAGGCCACGCTGGATCAGCTCAAGGGCTGACGGGCGCCGGTCGGCGTCCGCACCGGGCCGCGCCGTTCAGGCGGACCGCGCCTCCGCATCCTTCACGATCTGCTCGAACCGCGCGCCCATGGCCTCGGCGAGGGCCTGGGCGCCCGACAGCGGCCGGACCATGACCATGAAGTCGTCGATCAGGCCCTCCTCGTTCACATGGAGGAAGTCGCAGCCGGTCAGCTCCCGGTCGCCCACCCGGGCCGTGAAGACCAGCGCGTGGTCGGCGTCGTCCGGAGCGCCGATCTCCCGGACGTACCGGAAGTCCTCGAACACCTGGATGACCGCGCCCAGGATCGCCGCGGTGATCGCCTTGCCCGGGTACGGCTTGAAAACGGCCGGGCTGGTGAAGACGACATCGTCGGCCAGCAGCGCCTCGACGGCCTTCAGGTCGCCCGTCTCCACCGCCTCGCGGAACGCACGCATCGGCTCACCTCGCATAGTCAACTAAATGAATAGGCGCGGATGACAATAGTCAGCTGGGTGAGGCGTGTCCACAGCGGCGGAAGCCCCTAGGCTGACGAGATGTTCAGCCCCGAAGGCCCCACGCTCCGCGAACTGACCGTGCAGGCGCTGTCGTCCGTCGAGCGCGGATACGACCTCCTGGCCCCGAAATTCGACCACACCCCCTTCCGGACGCCCGACGCCGTGCTGGACGCGGTGGCGAAGGCGCTCGGCCCGCTCGGCCCGTTCGAGGACGGCCTCGACCTGTGCTGCGGCACCGGCGCCGGGACGGACGTCCTGGCCGGCGTGTGCCGGCGCAGCGTCACCGGCGTGGACTTCAGCGCCGGCATGCTCGATGTCGCCCGGCGCCGGGCCGCGCGTGCGGGCGGGGAGCGTCCGGCTGGGGCTGGGGCTGGGGCTGGGGCTGGGGCGCCGGGCGTCGCCTGGGTGCGCGCGGACGCCCGTGCCCTGCCGTTCACGGCCACCTTCGACCTCGTGGTCAGCTTCGGCGCGTTCGGCCACTTCCTGCCCCGGGAGCTGCCCGGCCTGTTCGCCCAGGTCCACTCGGTGCTGCGGCCGGGCGGCCGCTTCGCCTTCCCGGTCCTCGCCCCGCCCCGTCCCTCCAGCCCCGCGTTCTGGATGCTGCACGGCTTCGACGCGGTGATGCGGGTGCGCAACGCCCTGTGGCGGCCGCCGTTCGTCATGTACTACCGGGCCTTCCGGCTGGGCCACGTACTGGGGGAGCTGACCCGCGCGGGGTTCACGGTCGACCTGCACGTCCTGCCCGAGTTCGGTCGGCGCGGCGACGGCGCACCTCGCGTCCGGCTGGTCTCGGCGCGCACGAGCGACGTCCCTACCCCGCCGCCGGCAGTGTGAACTCGTAGACCAGCGCGTCCCGTTCGGCGTTCACCACCAGGTCGGTGATCTCCAGCGGGCGCGCGTACTGGTCGTGCACCCGCCGGGTCACCCGGACCGAGGAGGCGTCACCGACCTGGGTGATGGAGTCCCGGTGGTGCAGGGTCAGACCGGCCTTGCGCATCCAGTCGTAGGCCCGGCGCAGCTGCGCCGGAGTGGCCCCGTCGGCCCGGTCGCGGTAGCGGCCCAGCTCCGCGACCTCGGCCAGCGCCACGGTCGAGAACGACGTCACCGCCGTGCGCAGCGACCTCCCGTCGGGCATGGCCGACCGGTAGCGGTGCACCAGCGTCGGCCGGTGCGGGGCCAGGCCCAGCGCCTGCGCGTGCTCCGGCGACGGCGCCTCCCAGGTCACCGTCGCCCGGTCCACCGCGCTCAGGTCAGCCGGCCGGGCGCCGACCGGGAAGGTGAGCGAGACCGGGTCCTCGACCGGACGGCCGGGCAGCGTGGCATGGCTGCCGCGTCGGTCGGTGGTGACCAGGCCGCTGCGGCGCAGCGCCTCCAGTGCCTGCCGGACCGTCTCCCGGCTGACCCCGAAGTGCCGGGCCAGATGGCGCTCGCCGGGCAGTCGCTCGCCGGGCGGAACGGTGCCGTCGTGCAGTTCGTCGAGCAGTAGCGACGCGACCTGCCAGTACAGGGGCCGACGGTCGGTCTGCGGGGGATCGTGCGGGGTGGTGCGGGCCATGCCGCGCCTCCTGTTGGTGACAAGACGTAGCCGTGCGGGCTCATTGCGCGACCACATCTAGCATTGGTCTAAACCACAAGGGAAGAGCGGCCCGGCGGTTCGGCCGAAACCCACCCGCGCGACCCGGGCGTCACAGGGCGTCGTAAAGGGCGTTCACCAGCGCCATCTTGCGTGGATCATCCGCGATGTGCGGGCCCATCCGGTTCATCGCGTAGCCCAGTGAGAGGCCGGCCTCGGGGTCGGCGAGCCCGCAGGAACCGCCGAACCCGTCGTGTCCGAAAGCCCGCGGATTCGGTCCGTACGATCCGTTGGCCCCGCTGAGCCACAGTCCGAGCCCGATCTCCGTCTCACTCTCGAAGCCCGCCCCCAGGACCAGGTCACGGCAGCTGCCCTGCCCCTCGCGCACCCGCTCGGCGGCCTCCGGTGACAGGAGCCGCCGGCCGCCGTAGGAACCGCGGCCGGCGAAGACGCCGTACAGCGCGGCGACCGCCCGTGCGGTGCCGTGCCCGTTGGCCGCCGGGATCTCCGCGGCCCGCCACTCGGGTGTGTTCGCCTGTGCCGCGCCCACCAGTGGATTGGCCAGTGCGGCGAGTGCGGCGGGTGTCAGCTGGCCGAAAATGCGGGCCTGTTCGCTGGTGTCCACAGCCCTTGGATGCACCAGCTCGGCCGTCCGGCCGGACTCCTTCTCCGGCAGGCCGATGGTGAAGTCGACGACCCCGAGCGGGCCGGTCACCTCACGCTCGAGGAACGCCCCCGGCCGCAGTCCCGAGACGCGCCGTACGACCTCGCCGACCAGGAAGCCATAGGTCAGCGCGTGATACCCGGACCGGGTGCCCGGCTCCCACCACGGCTCGGTCGCGGCCAGTCGCCCGGTCGTCAGCTCCCAGTCGTAGAGCTGTTCGACGGAGTGCGGCTCCCTGAGGCCGGACAGCCCGGCGCGGTGCGACAGCAGGTGCCGTACGAGGACCTGCTCCTTGCCCGCCGCCGCGAATTCCGGCCAGTACGCGGCCACCGGCCGGTCGAAGTCGAGCAGGCCCCGGTCGGCGAGGAGATGCACGCAGAGCGCCACCGGACCCTTGGTGGTCGACCACACGTTGACCGGCGTGTCCCGCTCCCACGGCCGGGTGCGGGCCGCGTCCGCCCAGCCGCCCCACAGGTCCACCACCGTCGCGCCGTCGACGGTCACCGCCACCGCGGCGCCCAGTTCGCCCCGCTCCCGGAAGTTCTCCTCGAACGCCTCCCGCACCGCCGCGAAGCGTGCGTCGCAGTGGCCGTGAACCTGTGCCTCGTGTGCGGACATCGGACCTCCGTCGTCACCGGAAGCCCGGGCCGCGGCGCTGCGACCCGGGCACCCCGAACGTACCGACTGGTCGGACTGGAGGGAAGGAGGTGGGCGGGCCCGGCAGGGGCGGGGCAGGCGGGCAGAGGTGGTGGCCGGCGGCCTGGGGCAGTGGTCGGCGGCCCGGGCCGATCAGCGCAAGAGGTGGATCAGCGGAAGGGGCGGATCGGCGGAAGAGGTGGATCAGAGGAAGAACAGCCGGCCCGCCGGCTCCTGGCGGCCCTCGGCGGTGTGCCAGTAGTCCCGGCTCTCGACGGCCCGCCCCTCCGCGTCGAACCGTACGAACACACAGCCCGCCAGGGTGGACGCGGCGCCGCCCTCCTCGCTCAGCACCCGGAACTCGGCCACCGCGACCCCGCCCGGCCCCACCAGGGGCGGGGAGAACCGCACGTCGCCGACCTGCTCCTCGGCGAACGACCAGCGCAGATACGCGGCCAGCTCGTCCCGGCCCCGGTGCGGCTCGCGGAACGGCATCGACCGGTGCACGCAGTCCTCGTCGTACAAATCGACCAGCGCACCCACGTCGTGCGCGGTCCAGGCCCGTTCCCAGACGCGGACGAACCGCTCGGCGGCCTCGCGTGTGTCCATGCCCATGCCCCTCCCGTCCGTCCCCTCAGGCGTACGACAGCAGCCAGCGCAGCTTGCGCTCCTCCTGGAACGGCCCGCCGCCCTCATGGTCGTTGAAGTCGTACACCTCGATCACCTTGACCTCGTGCGCCCAGGCGTTGAACGCCGCGAACACGGTCGACGGCGGGCAGGTCTGGTCCTCCAGGGCCGCCGAGAAGAGGGCCGGAGCCCGGCCGCGCGCCGCGAAGTGCACGCCGTCGAAGTAGGAGAGGTTGCGCAGCACATCTGCCGCACGACCCCGATGCGTCTTCAAGAACATGCCGATCTCCCGGTACGGGTGACGGTCCGTCACCGTCGTGGCACGCGGGAAGTCGCACAGGAACGGCACGTCCGGGGCGACCGCGACCAGATCGGGAACCAGCCCGCCGACGGCCAGGGTGACGCCGCCGCCCTGGCTCTCGCCGATCACCACGGTCCGCGTCGCGTCGGTGAGCGGATGCGAGCGGGCCGCCTCCACCGCGCGTACAGCGTCCGTGAACACACGGCGGTAGTAGTAGTTCTCGGGCGCGTCGATGCCCCGCGTCATGAACCCGGGATAGGCGGGCGCCGCGCCCACCGGGTCCGCCGTGCCGCCCCCGCCGCCCCACGCGCTGCCCTGCCCGCGCGTGTCCATCACGAAGTGGGCCCGGCCCGTCGACGCCCACAGCAGCTTCTCGTGCGGCAGCCCGCGCCCGCCGCCGTAGCCGATGAACTCCACCACCAGCGGCAGCGGTTCGGTGGCGCCGGCCGGCAGGCGCAGCCAGCCCTTGACCGGGTGGCCGCCGAACCCGGCGAACGTCACGTCGTACACCTGCACCGTGGACAGCCCGGTGTCCACCGGCTCGAAGCGGGCGTCCAGGTCGTGCGCGCGTGTCTCCTTGAGCGTCTGGCTCCAGAAGGCGTCGAAGTCCTCGGGCGCGCCGGACTCGCTCCGGTACGCGCGGAGTTCGTCGATCGGGAGGTCGAACAGGGCCATCGACTACCGCCTTTGTGGAGGGGGAGTGAAGGAAGACTGCGTTTCTCACCGTACGTGGATGATCGGATGACTCGCCAGGCCCATGCGTGGAACGGACCCGGCTCGTTGTCACGGGCACGCGCTCACTGTGCTGGCCAAGGAGGAGAAATCGCTTGCTGCGAGCGCTCGGCGGGGTGATCGCCGGTGTCCCGGTGATCGGGTCACCTGCCGGTCAGGTCCTCGGCTGCGTCCACTTCGGTCCCGTGCGCGCCCACTCCTGCTCCCACTCGGCGAGCCGGTGGCGCAGCGCGATCCGGCGCTCCACGGCGTGTCCGAGCAGGACCACGCCCGCCGCGCCGCCCGCCGCGCACAGGCCGACGGTGACGGTGTGCTGCCAGACCGCGACATCGTCCGGCGGCGGGGCGACACTGCGACCCTGGGCGTCGAACCACACGGTCACCACATCGCCTGCCCTGGTGCCCGCCGGGACGCGGGCCAGTGCGGTACGGGTCCCTTTGCCCGGCTCGGTCCACCGGACGTGGGCACGGTAGGCGTGCTCGGGGTCGCCCTGCACCGTGGGCAGCCGCTCGGGCGTGTTGGCGATCACAGCGGCCCGCACCTGATGCCGTTGGGACCGCTGCGTCACCGCGAGCGAGCGCGCATCGTCATGGGCATGCAGGCCGGCCGCGATCCCGGCCAGGGGTGCGACCACGAACAGCAGGACGGCGGCGATCAGCACCGCCCACGCCTCCACGACGTCCGACCGGCGTCGCAGCGGATTGCGTCGCCAGCGCCAGCCGCGCACCTGGGTACGCATGTCCACCTCCTCGCCGCCGAGGGCGGAGGGCCGGGCGAGCCGGGGCACCGGCAGTCCGCCCCCGCTGCCGCACACGAGCGTGCACACCCGTCTTGTACCCCGTACAACGCGCCTCGCTCACGCCGCCTACCGCGACTTCAAGCCCTCATGGAGCACGGCACGCGGCACGCGCCCCATGACTGCGCGAGCGTGCCGTGTACGCGTCCCGCGCGCCCGGCGGGTGTCGTCCGGATCATGTCGGCAGGCGGTGTCCGGCACGCTCCTGTGGGCTTGCCGGGCGCCCTTGACTGCCGGCCGACCGAGCCGCGGACAGGCCCTAGCCGAAGCGTTCGATGCGGATCCGCTCGACCGGCTGGCCCGCCTCGACCAGCAGGCGGGAAGTGTGTTCGGCGAACCCGTTGGAGCCGCACACATAGGCCTCCCACCCACCCTCAGGCTGCTCGGCCAGGAGCGGCGCCACATGTGCGGCCGCCATACGACCCACCGGCACCCCTGTGGGGGCACTGCGCGTGAAGACGGTCGTCGTCTCCGTTCCCAGTTCGCCCGCGTAGATCAGCTCCTCCGGGCTGCGCGCGGACACCAGCATCCGCAGCGGCACGACGAGACCCCGCGCCCGGTGGTGCCGCACCATCGACATCAGCGGTACGACCCCGGAACCGGCCCCGAGCAGCAGGGCGGGCCGGTCGCCCGGCCAGGCGAAGAAGCCGCTCAGCGGGCCGCGCACCTCGACCGTGTCACCGGGCCTGGCCACCGTGTGGAACCAGCCCGAGACCTCGCCGTCCGGTACCCGGTCCAGGGTCAGCTCGATGTGGCCGGAGTCGTCCGGTGCGGACGCGATCGAATAGTGGCGCTGGGCCACATAGCCGTCCGCCGCGGTCAGCCGCAGCAGCAGGTGCTGCCCGGGCAGGTGTCCCGCCCAGTCCGGCACGGCGAGCCGGAACGTGGCCGTGTGCGGCGTCTCCCGCCGGATCCCGGTCAGGGTGGCCGTCTGCCACAGCGTGGCCGACTGTTCGCTCACGGCGATGCGTCCGGGCACGGCGAAACGGGTCCGGGGGACTGCCGGGGAGGTCTGGGGGACGGCCGGGACGAGGGAGGCCGTGGTCACTGTCTCAGTCACCGGAGTACCGCTGCTCCTCCCACGGGTTGCCCCGCTCGTGGTAGCCGTTGCCCTCCCAGAATCCCGGCTCGTCGTGGTCGAGGAGGGTGATGCCGGCGATCCACTTGGCGCTCTTCCAGAAGTAGAGGTGCGGTACCAGCAGCCGCGCCGGACCGCCGTGCTCGGGGGCGAGCGGCCGGCCGTCGTACTCCCAGGCGATCCAGGCGCGCCCGCCGGTGAGATCCGCGAGCGGCAGGTTCGTGGTGTAACCCGTGTGTGAATAGGCGATCGCATGGGTGGCGGACACATGTGGCCGGACCATGTGGACGAACGTGTCCAACGAGACGCCGCCGAACCGCACCCCGAACTTCGACCAGCTGGTCACACAGTGGATGTCACCCTCGTACGACGAGGTGGGCAGGGCCTGCGCCTGCTCCCAGTCCCAGGTGTGCGGCTGCTCCACCAGTCCGTCGATGCGGAAGGACCAGTCGGCGGGCGTGAGGTCGGGGGTGACCTCGGCGGACAGGACGGGCCAGTTGTCCCCCGCGTCGTACTGCCCCGGTGGCAGTCCTGGATGGGCGACGCGCGGGCGACCCGTGAAGCCTCGGGTGACGTTCATGCTTCAACCGTACGCTCTCGGCTTGGGTGCTCCGTCCCAGGTCAGCGCCCCGACCATTGCGGCCGTATGAACTCTGGACGGGACGGGAATAGCCGCCCCGCGCTCCTCCTTGGCGCTGAGTACCGGCCGTGCGCCGGTGAGACAGCACGACGGAAGCGAGGAATGAGGATGCCCAAGGCGTACGTCTTCACGCGGTACGGCGGCCCGGAGACCGAGGCGCTGACCGACGTGGCAAGACCGAGCCCCGGCCCGGGTCAGCTCCTGGTCGCCGTCCGGGCGGCGGGGGTGAACCCGGTCGACTGGAAACTGCGCACCGGATACCGGCGCCCCGGCGAGAGCGGCGAACGGGTCTTCCCCGCGGTCTTCGGCAGCGAGGCCGCCGGCGTGGTCGAGGAGGTCGGCGCGGGCGTGACCGGGTTCGCCGTCGGCGATGCGGTGTTCGGCAACACCGTCGACGGTGCCTACGCGGAGTACGCCCTGCTGGCCGCCGCGGTGACCGCGCACAAGCCGGCCGGGCTGTCCTTCACCGACGCCGCCACCCTGCCGGTCGCCGCGGCCACCGCCTACGACGGCATCCGCCAGCTCGGCCTGGCCGAGGGCGCGACCCTGCTGGTGACCGGCGCCGGCGGCGGGGTCGGCGCCGCGGCCGTGCAGATCGCCCGTGCCTTCGGGGTGCGGGTCGTGGGCGTGGCGAGCGAGCAGAAGAAGGACTTCGTGGCGTCACTGGGTGCGGTGCACGTGGCCGGCGGCCCGGACCTGGCCGACCGCGTGCGCGCCACTGTCCCCGGGGGCGTCGACGCGGTGTTCGACCTGGTGGGCGACCGGACGCTGGCCGAGGCGGCCGCCCTGCTCGCCGACCGGACCAAGCTGATCACCGCCGCAGCCCCGCCCGCGACCGTCGCCGAGCTGGGTGGCTCCCGGGTCGTGCGCGCTCGTACCGCCGCCGTCCTGGACGCGGTGGCCGCACTCGTGCTGCGCGGGGCCCTGGACCCGCACATCACCCGCACCTTTCCGCTCGACCTGGCCGAGGAGGCCCTGCGCACCGTCGAGGACGGGCACGCCCTAGGCAAGATCGTGATCGAGGTGGCCGCATGAGCGACCTGCCCGGCGCCCGCTCCGGAGCGGCCGGCCACGAGCCGACCGCGGCCCCGCACGTCCTCGACAACCCCGCCCTCGCCTCCCTGACCGGCCCGCACGCCCACTTCGCCGAGCGGCGCGGCCGCGTGCTGCGCTACCCGCTCGACGTCTCGCCGTGGCAGGCCCTGCCCGACGAGCCGGACGCGGACGACTGGGCCGACCTCGCCGCGCTGGCCGGCCCCGGCGCCGAGGTGCCGCTGGCCGGCTACTGCGGGGAGGTGCCGGACGGCTGGGAGGTGACCTTCCGGGTCGAGGGCGTGCAGCTCGTTGACGACGGCCTCGCCGCCGCTCCGGACGCGGAGGCGGTCCGCCTCGGTCCGGCCGACGTACCGGAGATGCTCGATCTCGTGGCGCGCACCGAGCCTGGCCCCTTCCTGCCGCGCACCGTCGAACTCGGCACCTACCTGGGCATCCGCCGCGAGGGCGCCCTGATCGCCATGGCGGGGGAGCGGCTGCACCCGCCGGGCTGGACCGAGATCAGCGCGGTCTGCACCGACCCGGCCTTCCGCGGCGAGGGCCTGGCCACCCGGCTGATCCTCGCGGTCGCGCACGGCATCCGGGAGCGCGGCGAGACCCCGTTCCTGCACACCAGCGCCCGCAACACCAACGCCATCCGGCTGTACGAGTCCCTCGGCTTCCGGCTCCGCCGCCACACGGCGTTCCTCGCGGCCCGCGTCCCCGAGCACGTGCCGGACGACCGGGCTGCCGTCCCGGTGCCCTAGGAAGGCGCCTGTTTCAGTCGGGGTCGGCGGTCTTCGCCGGCCCCGTGTTGTACCGCTCCAGATACCGGGCGAACCGCATCAGGTCCTCCTCCGGCCAGTCGGCGAG
>NZ_JBEXYL010000128.1:0-19263 GCF_040630895.1 Streptomyces sp. NPDC005728 | reverse complement strand
CCGCCGCCGTGGCGGGCCATGCCGCCGTACGTGTCGATGATGATCTTGCGGCCGGTCAGGCCGGCGTCGCCCATCGGGCCGCCGATCTCGAAGCGGCCGGTCGGGTTGACCAGGAGGCGGTAGCCCTCGGTGTCCAGCTTGATGCCGTCTGCGGCGAGTTCCTTCAGCACGTGCTCGACGACGAACTCCCGTATGTCGGGCGTGAGCAGCGTCTTGAGGTCGACGTCCGAGGCGTGCTGGGAGGAGACCACGACGGTGTCGAGGCGGACGGCCTTGTCGCCGTCGTACTCGATGGTGACCTGCGTCTTGCCGTCCGGGCGCAGGTAGGCGAGTGTGCCGTCCTTGCGCACGGCGGTCAGGCGGCGCGAGAGCCGGTGGGCCAGCTCGATCGGCAGCGGCATCAGGGTGGGCGTCTCGTCGGACGCGTAGCCGAACATCAGGCCCTGGTCGCCGGCGCCCTGCCGGTCCAGGTCGTCCTCGTCGTCGATCTTGTCGCTCTCGGTGCGGACCTCGTAGGCCACATCGACGCCGCGGGCGATGTCGGCCGACTGGGCGCCGATGGACACCGACACGCCGCAGGAGGCGCCGTCGAAGCCTTTCTTCGAGGAGTCGTAGCCGATGTCGAGGATCTTGTGGCGTACCAGTTGGGCGATGTCGGCGTAGGCGGTGGTGGTCACCTCGCCCGCGATGTGCACCTGGCCGGTGGTGATCAGGGTTTCGACCGCGACGCGGGAGGCGGGGTCCTGGCGCAGCAGGGCGTCGAGGATGGTGTCGCTGATCTGGTCGGCGATCTTGTCGGGATGCCCCTCGGTCACGGATTCCGAGGTGAACAGACGGCGGGACATGGCACTCCAAGACAGTGGTGGGCGGACACGTGGCCGGGGCGCGGCACGCGGTGGCCTGCCCCGTGGGCGGGGGCAGGCCTCGGTGGTGCGCCCGGATCGGTGTGCGGGCGCACCACGGGCGCGCGGGGGGTGCTCAGCCCGTCAGGCGATCTTCGTCGCGCTCAGGATGGCCTGGACGGGGATGACGTCCGGCGGGATGTCGGCGGCGTCCTTGGTGATCGCCTTCGTCACCTTGAACCCGCACTCCTCCAGCCAGCTCTGGTAGGTCGACAGCTTCTGCGGGCCGCCCTGGCCCATGGCGCAGCCGATGAAGAAGGCCGGGAAGAAGTCGACGTTGTAGTTGTCGGTGTCCGTGATGTCCTCCGGGTACACCGGCACCATGATGTTGACCTGGCCGCCGGTCTCGAGGGCGTCGTGGACGCCCTTGAGGATCCTGACCACGTCGTCCTTGTCGAACATGTCCAGGAAGTGCTTGATCAGTACGATGTCGAAGCCGCCGGGGACTCCGTCGAAGACGTCGCCGCCGATGAAGGAGCAGTGCTCGGCCACGCCGTGGGCCTTGAAGTTCTCCAGGGCCTCGTGCTCCTTCTCCGGCAGGTCGAAGGTGGTGACCCGCAGCCCGGGCGAGGCCTTGTGCCGGTAGGTGTGGATCGCGCCGAGGCCGGTGTTGCCGGCGAGGTCGAGGACCTGGGCGCCGGCGGGGATGTCGACGTTGCCGAAGAACCAGGGGTCGATGTTGGCGGTGACCGTGTCCATCAGCTTCGCCCAGGCCTCGCGCAGGTCCTGGTGTTCGGCGACCGCCCCGTACAGGGTGCCCTCGCTCACCCCGTACAGCTCCTTGAGGCCGACGAGGGTGGCGGTGCGGGTGCTCTCGGTGAGGTAGAACAGCTGCCGCAGCGCCACCACCTTGATCATGTTCATGTAGGCGAGGGCGCGGCGCAGGTCGTGTTCGGCGACGTGGGCGAGGGCGTCGAGGCGGTAGGCGCCGGACTCCTCGTCGAGGGCGATGAAGCCTTCCTTGACCAGGAGGAGCAGGAGCTGTTCGACGGCGTCGGGCTTGGCGCCGACCCTCTCGCCGAGCTCGGCGGCCGTCTGGCCGGGCTGGGTGCGCAGTGCGTCGATGACGCCCAGCTCGAACAGGGACAGCAGGGTCATGAACCGCGAGGGGCCCACCATGTATTCGCGCAGTCGTGCGAGCGTGGCGTCCGGTGTCATAGCAGTCGTCTCTTTCGAGTTGGTCGGTTCCACCGTCTGGGCGGTCGGCTGGTCGCGCATCAGGTCCGGTCCTGGAGCTGGTCCTTGAGCCGGCTGGCCAGGGCGAGCCGCTGGACCTTGAGCGTGGCGGTGCGCGGCAGTTCGGCCTGCGGTATCTGGATCGGGTCGGCCAGGTGGGGGAAGGAGGCGGTGGCCGCGCGCCAGCGGCCCGGGTCCAGGGGCCGGTCGTCGTGGGTGCAGATCACCGGGACCGGTTCGGCGTTGGGGCCCTGGATCACGACGAGTTCGCTCAGTTCGTCGAGCTGGCCGAGCACGCGGTCCTCGACCTCCAGGGAGCTGCGCAGTCCGGGGATCATGTCGACCTCGCGGTCGAGCATGTGCAGGCAGCCGAACCGGGTGCGGTAGCCGACGTCTCCGGTGCGCCACCAGTCGCCGTCCCGGTTGGTGTCGTAGCGGTCCTGCTCGGCGAAGTAGGTCTTGGCCAGGCCGGGCCAGGCGACCTCGATGAAGCCGGGGTTCTTCTCGGAGGGCGGCTCGCCGTTGCGGCTCACCACCCGGACCCTGGCCGCGCCCAGCGGCATCTGCCAGCCCACGCAGCGCCCGTTCGCCTTGTGGGCGGAGTTGCGGAAGTAGGCGCGGCCGACGGCGGGTCCGACCTCGCTCTGTCCGTAGATCTGGAAGAACAGGGCTCCGCGCCGTCTGGAGGACTTGAGCAGCTGGCCCATCGTGCGGGGGTGGATGGCGTCGAAGGTGGAGGAGAAGTACTTCACCGAGGCGAACGGCGCCCGGGGGTCCTCGGTCAGGTTCTCCCACTCCATCAGCGAGTTGGGCAGTGCCTCGATGAGCCCGGGCCGGTTCTTCAGGAACAGCTCGGCGACGGCGGCGGGGTCCGACTCGTTCATGAGCAGGACCGGCATCTCCTTGAGGAGGGCCAGGGCCATCGCGGCGACCATCCGGGAGTGCACGAAGGAGATGTGGATCGCGACGTTCTCCTTCTTGCGCATCAGGGAGAGCAGGCGCCACTGCGGCTTGAGCCGGATGCCCTGGGTGCGGGGCGTGTGCACGACCAGCTTGGGCAGTCCGGTGGTGCCGGAGGTGTGGGTGATGACGGCGGCCTCGTCGATCGGCCGGATGACCGGCTTGATGCGGGGTGCCCCGGCGAACGCGCTGAGCGGCTGCGCGCCGGGCCGTTCGCCGGCGACGGTGATCACCCGCCGGGTCAGGTCCGCGAGCGGCACCTCGGCGAGCACGTCCAGCTTGTGCAGGTCGGTGAGCAGGTTGGGCCGCTCCAGCCG
The DNA here is from genome assembly GCF_040630895.1 of Streptomyces sp. NPDC005728. NCBI lineage: Bacteria > Bacillati > Actinomycetota > Actinomycetes > Kitasatosporales > Streptomycetaceae > Streptomyces > Streptomyces sp. NPDC005728. The sequence continues at coordinate 15,908 of NZ_JBEXYL010000128.1, read as the reverse complement.
CGCCAGCAGGGCGCCGACGGTCGCCGCGTCCAGGCCGGGCGAGAGCATCACGGGCACCGCGCCGATCCGGGACGCGGCACAGGCCAGCACCCACACATCGGCGTTCGCCTTCTTGTGGACGACGATGTGCTCGTCGGGCCGCACACCGGCCGCCCACAGGCGGGCGGCCAGGTCGTCCACGAGGTCGGCGAGACGGGCGACGTCAAGGTTGCGGCCCGCTTCGGGCAGCACGTCCAGGTCGTGATCGAGCGTGATCGGCGTGGAGCCGTTGACGGCCGCGGCCAACGCCGGCAGCAGGCCGATGTGAAGACCGCGCTTCTGTATCGATTGGTAGGCCACGGAGCCCTTCATCGGGGCTGTCTCCTTTGCGGTGAGCGATGGACATGCGCACTGTCGCCGGCTCTGTGCGGGATGCGGGGACACGCGCCGAGGCCACGGCGGCCTGCAGGAAGGGCCTGCGGGGCCCCTCCCGTCGCCGGCCCCGCCGGGGGCCCCGGCGGGGCAAAGCAGATCCCCCACGCCTGTGGAGACAGTGGGGGACGGTGCGCCAGGCGCCGTGGGGCAGGCGGGACGGGGCAGACAGGCCCTGGTTTCGGACGGCCTGTGTCAGAAGGAGTAGGGGCCGAAGCGGCCCCATGCCACGAAGGCGGACACGGCGAGCAGGACCACGTTCACCGCGACGGCCTGGGCCTCGCCCCGGCGCAGGTGCGTGATGCCCGCGCCGATCATCAGCAGCACCAGGCCCACGGCGGCCAGCGGCACCAGCACCGGGGCGACGTCGAGCGCCGCGGGCAGGATCAGGCCCAGCCCGGCCAGGATCTCCAGCGCGCCGATGGACTTGACGGTGCTGTCGCCGAAGTCCTCGACCCAGGCCCAGCCGGAGGCGGCCATCTTCTCCTTGGGCTGCAGGAGCTTCATGGCGCCGCCGGCCACGCAGGCTGCGCCCAGTACCCCGGCGACGATCCACAGAGCGATGTTCATTGAAAAGTTTTCCCCTCGAAGGCTCGGCCGGCGGATCGCCGCCGGGGCGCTGCCCGCACGGGCAGAGCCTCCGTCAGAATACGTACGGCTGGCGGGAGTTGATCGGGCAGGAGGCCGCAAGCGGCCGTCTCCTGACGGACCGTCAGGAGACGGTGCGGCCGGCCTTGAGGGCACCCGCGACGTCCACGACGCGCCGGGCCTGGTGGCGGGCCGCCTGCAGCACGTCCTCGCCGATCGCGCCGGCGCCGGTCACGTGGGAGGTGCCGTAGGGGTTGCCCGTGCGGAACTGGACGGGGTCGGTGTAGCCGGGCGGCACGATGATGCCGCCCCAGTGGTAGAAGGTGTTGCTCAGCGCGAGGATGGTGGACTCCTGGCCGCCGTGGGGGGTGGCGCTGGAGGTGAAGGCCGAGCAGACCTTGTCGGCGAGCTTGCCCTGCTGCCACAGGGGGCCGGCGGTATCGATGAACGCCTTGAGCTGGCTGGCCACGTTGCCGAAGCGGGTGGGTGTGCCGAACAGGATCGCGTCCGCCCAGGCCACGTCGTCGAGGGCGGCCTCGGCGATGTCGGCGCTGTCCTTGGTGTGCTGGGCCCAGGCCGGGTTGGCGCCTATGGCCTCCGGCGGGGCCAGTTCGCGAACCTTGCGCAGCCGCACGGTGGCGCCGGCCTTCTCGGCGCCCTCGGCGACGGCCTTGGCCAGGGTGTGCACGGTTCCGGTCGAGCTGTAGTAGATGACGGCGAGGTTCACGGGTTCCACAGTCGGTTTCCTTTTCTCACGCTCTGCCTGGCGGCGGGGCTATCCGTTGTCGGACACCAGCAGGATGTTCTCCACGCGTGACTGCCATGCGTAGTACGACTGGAGCTTGTGGTATTCGCCCTTGGGGGTCGCCGTGATCGCGTAGACGAACTGGCGGTCGTCGGTGCTGTACGGGGCGTTTTTCACGAAGTGCTCGATCTTGGGTTCGATGCGCACCGGAAGCGTCGTGGGATCCGATGTCATGGCGGCGATCGTGATCCGTTCGACCCTCTCGGATTCCCAGCTCAAGGTGGCGTAGATGCCGAAGGCCTGCGCGCCGAGCTGCAGCAGCCGCTCGCTCGGCTCGGGCAGGCGGGCGTCGCGGAGGATCGAGGTGATTCCCTGGGCCGAGAAGACGTCGGCGGGAGCCGCGCCGAAGTACAGGTTCAGCGACTTGTGCGGGTAGTCGATCCCGACCAGGCTCACCCGGTCGGCCAGGTCGTAGCGGGTGAAGAAGTCGAGGTTCGCGGCCACGCCGGGGGGCATCGAGGGCAGTTGGGCCAGCTTGGACAGCGGCTGCAGGTCGTCGATCGGGAAGAAGGACCAGGTCTTCGCGAAGCCGCCGACGACGCCGAAGTCGATGCCGGTGGAGTCGATGGGGAAGTCCCGGTGGAGTTCTGCGATCAGGCTCCCGACGGGGTGGTCCGTCTTCGCCGCAAGTCCGTGGGAGAGGGCGGCGGCGTAGGGGTCCAGTTCTTTGGGGAGCAGGGTGAAACGGCAGTCGAATTCTCCTGCGTTGCGCTCCCCCGTGGCCACCCTGAAGGCGATCACGGCTTTGGCGAGCGTGTCCCCGTACGCGGTCAGGATCGGCCAGACCGTGTCCCGCGAGGTGGCGACGCCCGCCAGCCGGGCGGATTCCTCGATGACCGAGTAGAGGGCTTCCAGCTCGGTGTTCTGCGACATACATCCCCCACGGTTGGGTTGGTGGCACGGTTTTTGCAGGAGCCGAAGGTGCGCCGGCTAGCGGGCGACGACGAGGGTGGCGGGCGGCGCCAAGTGGAAGGAGACCTCCTCGAAGCCGGCCTTGGTGAGCCAGTCGCGGTAGTCGGCGCGCCGCCAGGTGCCTCCCTGCTTGCTCTTGAGCAGCATCTCCGCGGCGAAGATCAGCGGGAAGGCGGGGCCGCTGCGGTCGTCGTCGACGACGTAGTCGCAGACCACCAGGGCGCCGCCGGGCTTGAGGGCCTGCCGGAGCCGGGTGAAGACCTCCACGTTGCCCTCGGGTCCCTCCTGGTGGGCGATGTGGGAGTACAGCGCGACGTCGTAGCGGGCGCTGCCGAAGTCGGTGGTGTGGAAGTCGCCGTCGATGCAGGTGAACCGGTCGGCGACGCCGCGCTCGTGGAGCAGGCGGCGGGCGATCTGGTTGATCGGTTCCCAGTCGAGCTGGGTGGAGCGGGCGGCGGGGTTGGCCGTGAGCCACAGTGCCGAGTAGATGCCCGAGCCGCCGCCCACGTCGAGGATCGAGATGGCGCCGGCCCCGGCCAGCGAGAGCACCTCGGCGGCGACCTCGGCGGCGGGCACCGACTGGGCGGCGATGGCCGGGACGATCTCCTCCCAGTGCGGGTTGTCGGCCACTTCGGTGGCCGGGTCGGTGATCGGTCCCCCGGCGCGGACCACGTCCGGCAGGGTGACCAGGGCGCCCATGTGCTTCAGCTTCAGCCGGGCGAAGCTGCTGAGCGAGGCGGGTTTGCCCTCGACCAGGTAGGCGGACGCCTCGGGGGTGTTGCGGTAGCGGCCGCCTGCGAGTTCGACCAGGCCGATGCCGACGAGCCCGTCCAGGAGGGTCTGCGCGCCCCGCTCGGAGATCTCGGCGCGCTCGGCCAGATGGCCGGCCGTGTCCGCGCCGTCCTCGAGGTGGGTGAACAGCCGGTGGGCGGCCGCGGCGCCGACGACGCCGGTGGCCCAGTAGCCGTTGATCAGCCGCAGGACGCCGTCCGGCGTGGGCTGGTTGTCGCTCATGCTGCCCCTCCTAGGGCGCGGGCGCGTGCCGAGTGGGTCCTGACCGCGCTGCGCAGGGCGTCGGCGACCCGTTCGACCTGGTGCGCACGGAGTTCCGCGTGCATGGGGATGGCGAGGTTGCGCTGGAAGAGGTCGGCCGAGACGGGGCACTTCTGCTTCGCCTCGAACACGGGCTGGACGTGGGTGGCCCACGTGCCGTGCCCGCAGCCGATGCCCTGGGCGCGCAGTTCGGCGGCGACCGCCGCGCGGTCCACGCCCGCATCGAGCGTCACCATGTAGGACTGCCAGGCGTGGGTGCGGTCCTCGGGTACGTGCGGCAGGGTCAGCAGGTCCTCGCCGGCGAGGAGTTCGGCGTACTGCGCGGCGACCGCGCTGCGGCGTGCCAGCAGTTCGTCGATCCTGCCCAGCTGCACCTGGAGGATGGCCGCGGCGATGTCGGACAGCTTGAAGTTGTAGCCGATCTCGGTGAACTCGGGGATCGGCAGGCCGACGATCTTGCCCATGTCGAAGATGCTGCCGATGCCGAAGGAGGAGCGCAGCCGTGCGTCCGCGCCGATGGCCGGGTCGGCGGCGAGCAGTGCCCCGCCCTCGCCGCTGGTGGCTCCCTTGCGCCCGTGGAAGGACAGGCAGCCCACCTCGGCGAGCGCGCCCGCCTGGCGGCCCTGGTAGGTCGCGCCGACCGCGCAGGCGGCGTCCTCGACGAGGAACAGGCCGTGGCGGTCGGCGATCGCCTGCAGCTGCGTGTAGTCGGCGGGCAGGCCGACCGTGTCCACCGCGATCACACCGACGGTGCGTTCGGTGACCAGGTCGGCCACCGCCTGCGGGTCGACGGTGCCGGTGTCGGCCCGCACGTCGGCGAAGACCGGGACGGCGTCCACGTAGCGCACGGCCTGGGCGGGCGCCGGGAACGTGTAGTCGGCGACGATCACCTCGTCGCCCGGTGTGACGCCGAGCGCGAGCAGGGCCAGGTGGAGGGCGGCGCCGCAGTTGCTGACCGCGACGGCGTCACCGGCCGCGTACTTCGCGGCCAGCTGGGCCTCCAGGGCCTTGCCTCTGGGGCCCTGTCCGGCCGGCCAGCCGGAGGCGAACACCTCCGCGACGGCTGCCAGTTCCTGCTCGCCCAGGCTCGCGTGGACCAGGGGTATCGATTCCATCGTGCTCACCTCCCGCTGTGCTTCGCGTGTGTGTCCTGGCCCGGAACGAGGGGGGTGGAGGGCGGTTCGAAGCGCAGCGGCGTGATCTGGCTGACGTCGTAGCGCCTGCGCATCTCCTCCACGGCCGCGGGGTCCACCGCGCTGCCGCGCGACCAGATCTCCGCGATCTCCTCGAAGTAGTCCTCGTGTTCGGGCGAGGGATAGCTCTGGAAGAGCATCTTCACCGGCTTGTCGGTGGCGTTGCGGAACGCGTGCGGGGTGCCCGGGGGGACGAACATGCAGCTGCCCTCGCCCGCGCGGATGACGCGGTCGCCGGTGGCGGACCTCCAGTGGTGCCAGGTGTCCCCGGTGCGCTCGGTCGGCTCGAAGCACAGCAGGTCCAGCTCGCCCTCAAGGACGTAGAAGAACTCCTGGGCGTGGGTGTGCACGTGCGCCCCGACGTCGAATCCGGGCGGGACGACCACTTCGAAGATCGATACGGAGGATCCCTGCGCCTTCGTGGCCTTGAAGGTCACCTCCTGCGCCGGGGTGATCAGCTTTCGCCCCGCACCCGCCGGGACGATCAGGTCAGTCATACGCGTCGCTTCCTTAAGGTCCGTGCGAGGGCTCAGGCGATGGTCTGCGCTACGACGTCCTCGGCCCAGGTGCCGAGCGCCATCTCGGCGGTGATGCCGGGACCGAAGCCCGCGATCAGGCCGGTGGCGCCGGCCGCCGGCCGCTCCTCCTCGAACAGGCGGCGGGCGGCCTCGAGCACGACGGCGCTGGCGATGTTGCCGTACTCGGTCAGGGTCGCCCAGCTGTGCCGGAACACACTGCGGTCCACGTCGAGGAACTTGGCCAGGTCGTCGAGGATGCGCGGGCCGCCGGCGTGGACGATGTAGAAGTCGAGTTTGCCGGCGTCCCAGCTGTGGTCCTTGGCCAGCTCGCGCAGCACCGGTGCGAGCGGCTCCATCGTCCCGGGCACCCGGCGGTCCAGCTGGAAGTGGAAGCCGGTGTCCTTGACGGCGTAGGAGATCCAGTCCTCGGTGCCCGGGATGAGGTAGGAGGCGTTGCGTTCCAGCTCGATGCCGACGCCGCCGATGCCGCGTACGACGGCGGCGGCGACCGCGTCACCGAACAGGCCGTCGGACAGCAGCGTGCCGATGTCGTCCGCGTCCGGCTGGTAGCACAGCGAGCACAGCTCGCAGGAGACGATCAGGACGTTGCTGCCGGGGTGGGCCATGCAGAAGTCGTGGGCCCGGTTGATCGCCGCGCCGCCCGCCGCGCAGCCCAGCTGCGCGATGGGGATCTGCCGGGTGTCGAAGCGCAGTCCCATCGTGTTGATCAGCCATGCGGTCAGTGACGGCATCAGGAACCCGGTGCACGACACGTAGATGATCGCGTCGATGTCACGCGCCGTCACCTCGGCGTTGGCCAGGGCCTGTTCGATGACCTCGGGGCAGCGCTTCTTCGACTCGAGCTCGTAGATCCGGTTGCGCTCCTCGAAGCCGGGGTGGTACAGCGTCTTCTCGATGGGCTGGACGATGTGCCGCTTCTTCACGCCCGTGTTGCGGATCAGGCGAAGCGCCAAGGGAAGCTGCGGCTTGCCGGCATGCGCTCTTTCGGCAAATTCCAGAGTTTCTTCCACGGTGATGACATGTTCCGGCGCGCTCATCGCCGGCTTGCATAGCCTTGGCATATCTGGAACCCACTTCTTTTAGAGTCTCGACAGCAAGGGCAGTAGGACGTCGAGCTGATGGCAGCTCACCTTTCGCCTGCCGTCCCTTCGGCGTGGCGGTGGACGGGATTCCTCACGGACGGCCCGGACGCGCCCGCCGGTGAGCGGCGGGCAGGGACAACTCCCGGCCGGACGCCGCACGGCCCACACGGGCGATCCCCTCCGATCGGCAACACCGCCTGCCCGTCCGGGAGAGGACACGCAGCCCCTGCAGCCCCGGCCGGCCGGGGCTGCAGGAAAAGTGTGTGACGGTCCGTCAGCCGAAGGGGCGGCGACCGCGGGTGAGGGCGGCCCTTGAGGGAGGGGCCTCGGCCGCTCGGGGGGATGCAGCCGGCTGCCGTGGATCACGGGGCTCTGGCTCTGCGGTCTCACCTGCACGAGGGACCGGCTGTGGGGACACCCGGCCCACTGCCTCGTAGCTGTTTTCGGGCAGGGAGGGCGTGCAGAAATCGTGACACGGGCGGGGGCGTGACGCCAGAACACCCTCAAGTGACACAGGTCACACCTTGGTGGGTGGTCGGGTGCGTGCCCGCGCCGTCCGTGCGTACGCCCCCGACTCCCCTGGTGTGCCGGGGAGTCGGGGGCGTACGGGTGTGGCCTGCGGCAGGCAGGCGGGCGGGTCTAGCGGGCCGGGAACTTCAGGAGTTCGCCGCTGGTGCCGAGCGTGTTGTTGGTGACGTAGATGTCGCCGCACGCGCTGACGGCCAGGCCCGTGGGCACGCTCAGGCGGCCGCCGGTGTCGATCGGGGTCAGCGCACCGCTCGTGCGGTCGATCCGGGTCAGGGCGCCGGGCTGCAGGCCGGTGGAGGTGCCGGTGTTGTAGGACAGGGCGATCAGGTTGCCGCGGGGGTCGACGTCGAGGTCGATGACGTCGGTCAGGCCGGTGGCGAAGACGGTCGGCGCGCTTCCGGGCACGTAGCGCCAGATGCGGCCGAGGCCGGGGCGCAGGGCGCTCATGTCGGCGATGTAGAAGGCGCCGTCGCGGCCGCGGACGATGCCGGTGGGCACCGCCTGGGCCTGCCCGGCCGGGGTCAGCGGCCGGGCCGTGGCGGGGGCGGCGGGCAGGGTGTTGTTGGGGAAGACGAACTCGGTCGTCGTGGTGCCGTCGGGGTGGACCCGGATGAGGTCGTTGGCGCCGGCGTCGGTGACCAGGAAGTCCCGTCCGTCCCTCGCGAAGTTGGCCGGGTTGGAGAAGACCTCCTTGTTGCCGGTCACCGAGTCCGGGTCGTGGTCGGCCTCGTGCCGGGCCAGGTCACCCAGCACCTTGCCGCTGGTCAGGGCGAGGGTGCCCAGCGGCCCGCTGCCCGCACCGAGCGCGTCACGGTCGGCGGGCAGGCCGCTCATGCCGTAGACCACCCGGTAGGCGCCGTGGCCGGCGTTCTGGGCCTGGAGCGCTCCGGTGACCACGCTGGAGCCGTCGGGCCGGTAGATCAGCTGGGAGGGCAGGCCGGTTGCGACACGGCCCTGCGCGTGGTGCCTGACGCGGTAGACCGAGCCGGTGAAGCCCAGGCAGCGGGTGATGACACCGGGCGGCGCCGTGCAGGGGGTCTCGGGGCCGCTGCCGGCCTCCGCGACCAGGACGGAGCCGTCGGGCTGGATGGATATGCCGCGCGGGTTGTGCAGACCGCCGGCGACGACCACGGGCGCCGGGGCGGTGGTGCGCGTGTGCGTGCCGGACGGGGTGGCGGCCTGGGCCGGGACGATTGTCGCCGTGAGGCTGCCCACGACGGCCGCCGCCAGGAAGGCCCCCGCAAAGGACGTGCTTGCTCTCGCCATGTCTCTCCTCAACTTGGCACACCCCGCAAAAAGGGAGGGGGGTGGATTCGACCGGCACCATATGCGCGGGAGTTGGTCGAAAGCGCACTGTGCAACAGCGGAAATTCCGCGATTGAACACCGGCCCGGCGGGCGGGAATCGGTGCCCTTTTCGACGCCGTACGCAGGTGGGGGCCGGACTCGGACCGGGAGATTCCGCGAGCGGGCCGGGAGGGCAACTCCCCCATGGTGCAAGGTGTCCGGGCCGGTGGAATGCGGTGCGGGTTGACGTCCTCCCCGTCCTGAAGGACGGGGAGGATTCCCCCATGAGGGGGTTGGGCCGGTCGCCCGGCTCACGGATTCCTGCTTCACGGACCGACCGGTGTCGAGGTCTCCCCAGGCTGAGACGGCCTGCCCGGCCGCCTTGATGGTCCTCGCCGCGTTCACATCCGCATGATCAATGTTGCCGCATCCGGGGCTCGTGCACACGAAGACCGCTCGGCTCTCACGGTTTCCATCGCTGCGCGGCTCCGCGCCAAGGATGGGCCAGCCTCGCCCTTGAGGACGGGGCCTGCGCTCAAGAGATCCGGTCAGCGGGCCGGGAACTTCAGGAGTTCGCCGCTGGTGCTCAGCGCGTTGTTGGTGACGTAGATGTCACCGCACGCGCTGACGGCCAGCCCCGCGGGCAGGTGCAGGCGGTTGCCGGTGTCGATCGGGGTCAGCGCGCCCGTGCGGATGTCGATCCGGGTCAGGGCGCCGGGGCCCGGGTCGGCCGGCGGGAGCCCGGTCCTGGTGCCGTACGACAGGGCGATGAGGTTCCCGTCGCGGGGGTTGACGGCGAGGTCGCTGACGTCGGTCAGGCCGGTGGCGAGGACGGTCGGCGCGTGGCCGGGCACGAAGCGCCAGATACGGCTCAGCCCCTCGTGCATGCCGCCCATGTCGGCGATGTAGAAGGCGCCGTCGCGGCCGCGGACGATGCCGGTGGGCACCGCCTGGACCTGGCCGGCCGGGGTCAGCGGCCGGGCCGTGGCGGGGGCGGCGGGCAGGGTGTTGTTGGGGAAGACGAACTCGGTGGTGGTGGTGCCGTCGGGGTGGACCCGGATGAGGTCGTTGGCGGCGGAGTCGGTGACCAGGAAGTCCCGGCCGTCCCGGGCGAAGCTGTTCGGGTTGGAGAAGACCTCGTTGTTGCCGTTGACGGAGTCGGGGTCCAGGCGGGCCTCGTGCTCGGTCAGATCGCCCAGCATCCTGCCGCCCGCGATGCTCAGGGTGCCCAGCGGCTCGCCGCCCGGGCCGAGTGCCGCGCGGATGGCGGGGACGCCGTTGAGGCCGTAGACCACGCGGTAGGTGCCGCCTTGGGCGGACTCGGCCTGGATCACTCCGTTGACTGCGGTGGTGCCGTCGGGCCGCACGCCCAGTTCGGAGGGCAGTCCGGTTGCGACACGGCCCTGCCGGGAGCCCTTGACGCGGTAGAGCGAGCCGGTGAAGCCCAGGCACCGGGTGCCCGGCGTCGTGCAGGCGACGGCCGGGCCGCTGCCGGCCTCCGCGACCAGCAGGGAGCCGTCCGGCTGGAGGCGGACCGCACGCGGGTTGTGCAGAGCGCCGGCGACGACCACGGGGGCTGCCGTGCTCAGGTGCGTGCCGGGCGCGGCCTGGGCCGGGACCGGGGCCGCCGTGAGGCTGCCCACGACGGCCGCCGCCAGGAGGGTCCCCGCAAAGGACTTGGATGCTTTCGACATGTCACTCCTCAGCTCGGCACGCCCCCGCCGAAGAAAAAAAAGGGGGGGTGAATTCAACCGGCGGTCACCATAGACGCGGGAGCGGGTCGAAAGCGCGCTGTGCAACAGCGGAAATTCCGCGATTGAACACCGGTTGCCGGAAAGGGAATCGGGAGGCTTTGGGCTGCGGGCAGGAAAGCGCCGTGTGCCGGGGCGAGGCTGCGCCCGTGCGCCGGCGTGCAGGCGACGCTGTCTGCTCGACTGACCTTTCCTGACAGGGAGTTGCCCGCCCGCGCGGCTTCCGGGATCCTGTCGCCCGCGCGGTGCCCGTGCCGGTGCACGGTCGCTGATTCCTTGTTTGGCGTGCGGACGGTGTGCAACCGCGGAATTTTCGAAGTTGCACACTGCGTTCCGGCCAACTCCTGCATTTATGGTGTCGCCGGTTGGATTCGTCCCTGACTGCGGGGGCGCCAAGTTGAGGAGTGACATGGCAAGAGCAAGCAAGTCCTGGGCGGGGGCCTTCGTGGCGGCGGCGGTCGTGGGCAGTCTCACCGTGACCGTTGTCCCGGCCCAGGCCGCGACCGAGGCCGCGCCGGCCCCCGTGGTCCTCGCCAGCGGTCTGCACAACCCGCGTGGGGTCAAGGTCGAGGCCGACGGGTCGGTGCTGGTGGCGGAGGTCGGCACCGCGGCGACCTCGTGCCCTGCGCCGCCGCCCGGCGGCCCCTACAACCGGTGCCTGGGCTTCAACGGCTCCGTCTACCGGGTGAAGGGCTCCTCGAAGGGCCGTGTCGTCACCGGTCTGCCCTCCGAGCAGATCGTCCGCAGCGACGGCCTTGCCCGCGTCAACGGGGCGATCCAGGCCGAGTCCGCCGGCAGCGGCACCTACCGGGTGGTCTACGGCCTCAGCGGCCTGCCCGCCGACCGTGACGCGCTCGGTGCGGGCAGCGGGCCGCTGGGCACCCTGGCCCTGAGCAACGGCAAGGTGCTGGGTGACCTGGCCCGGCACGAGGCCGACCACGACCCGGACTCGGTGACCGGCAACAAGGAGGTCTTCTCCAACCCGGCGCACTTCGTGAAGGACGGCCGGGACTTCCTGGTCACCGACGCCGGCGCCAACGACCTCATCCGGGTCCACCCCGACGGCACCACCACCACCGAGTTCGTCTTCCCCAACAACACCCTGCCCGCCGCCTCCTCCGGCGCGCAGCCGCTGACCCCGGCCGGGCAGGCCCAGGCCGTGCCCACCGGCATCGTCCGCGGCCGTGACGGCGCCTTCTACATCTCCGACATGAGCGGCATGAACAAGGGGCTGAGCCGTATCTGGCGCTACGTGCCCGGCCACGCGCCGACCGTCTTCGCCAAGGGCCTGACCGACGTCATCGACCTGGCCGTGGACCCCCGCGGCAACCTGATCGCCCTGTCCTACGGCACCGGATCGGCCGAGGACCTGGGACCCGGTGCGCTGACCCGGATCGACAAGAACACCGGGGCGCTCACCGCGATCGACACCAACAACCGGCTGAAGGTGCCCTTCGGACTGGCCGTCAGCCCGGCCGGTGACATCTACGTCACCAACGACATCGACACCACCGGCGAGCTGCTGAAGTTCCCGGCCTCCTGAAACCCGCCCCACCTGCTGCACAGCAGCGGTGCCCGCCGGCCCTGTGGGCCGGCGGGCACCGCTGCTGCCGGCGCATGTCACCTGGCGAGTTCGGCCAGTTCGTCCAGGCGCGTCAGCTTGTGCGGGTTGCGCACCACGTAGATCCGGGTGATCCGCCCGCCGTCCACCTCGAGACTGACCGCGGCCGGTTCACCGTCGAACTCGATCCGGCCTGCGGGTGCGCCGTTGAGCCAGACGGTGGCCGTCTCGAACGCGTGAACCGCCTGGTTGGCGCGTGCGAGGATCTGGGCCACCGGCCACACCCCGTGGACGGGGACCAGAACGGCGGCCACCAGTCCCCCGCCGTCGGCGACCAGGACCACGTCGGGCGCCATGATCTCCATCAGTTCCTGCAGATGCCCGGTGCGCAGGGCGAGGAGGAACCGCTCGATCACGGCCTGCTGCTCAAAGCGGCTGACCTGCATGCGCGGCCGCCGGGCCGCCACGTGCTCGCGGGCCCGCCGGGCGATCTGGCGCACGGTGGCCGCGGACTTCCCGATGGCCTCGGCGATCTCGCCGTAGGGCATGTCGAAGACCTCGCGGAGCACGAACACCGCCCGCTCGGTGGGCTGGAGGGTTTCGAGCACGGTGAGCATCGCGATCGAGACGCTCTCGGCGAGTTCGACGTCCTCGGCGACGTCGGGGCTGGTCAGCAGCGGTTCCGGCAGCCATTCGCCGACGTATTCCTCGCGGCTGCGCGAGAGGGTGCGCAGCCGGTTGAGTGCTTGGCGCGTGACCACTCTGATGAGGTAGGCCCGCGCGTCGCGTACCTGCGTGTGGTCGACGTCGGCCCATCGCAGCCAGGACTCCTGGAGCACGTCCTCCGCGTCGGCCGCCGACCCGAGCATCTCGTAGGCGACGGTGAACAGCAGGCTGCGATGAGCGACGAAGGGATCATCGGTCATGCCGTCATGCTACGGCGGACTTCTCGGGCCGCTCGGCGAGCGGGATCTCGCACGCGTCGGCGTAGCCCTGCGAGGTGATGCCGTGTGCCGTGTTGATCCGGGTCGAGAGGTTGGCGAAGCCGATGAACGCGGTGAGCTCGACCAGCGCCGCCGGGCCGAGCTGGGCGAGCAGGCTCGCCGACAGCTCGTCGGTGACGGTCGTCGGCGTGTTCGTCATGGCCTCGGCGTACTCCATCACTTCCCGCTCCAGCGGTGTGAAGACGTCCGAGTCCCGCCAGTTGGGCACCTGGCTGGCCTTGACCGGGTCCAGGTTCTGGTTCAGCGCCGCGAAGTAGTTGATGTCGAGGCACCAGCTGCAGCCGACCTGCGCCGCAACAGCCATGTGCGCGAACGTCTTGAGGCCCGCGTCGGCCGCGTTCCACTGGGCCATCTTGCCCGAGAACTCCAGGTTGGAGATGGCGACGTCGGGCTGGTTGAAGGTCACCTCGACGGGCTCGGGCACGGCGCCGAGCTGCTTGATGAGGTTCTCCTTCAGCTCGGCGGGAAGTTCGACCTTGGGAATGCGCGGGGTCATGGTGTTCTCCTTGTCCGGTGGCCTGTCGGCCTGTCCGACATGAAGACACCGGCGGGGCGGTGAATGTGACATCCGCCGGCCACGGAGGTGCGATCTGCGGCGGGCGCCGGCATCCGCCGGTCCTGGCGGGCAACTGCCCGGCATCCGGCAGAGGTTCGGGGACGCGCCGTGCATCTATCCGTGGTCCGGACGTGGCCGGGCAGCGTCGTCAGGGGTTGCTTCGGATCTGGTGTGGAGGACTTCGCGGGCCTGTTCGGCGGCGCGGGTGATGCTTTCGCTGATGAAGTCGAGGAAACGGGCGATGTTCTCCAGGCGGGCTGCGGCCCGGGTGTGGGGGCCCAGGACGGCGACGCCCTGGCGTGCGGTCCGGACGAGCTGGTCGTTGGAGCGGGCGCTGGCGATCGTCGCCTGGTAGAAGAGTTCGTCGTCGACGACGTAGCGGTCGCGGCGGCGTTCGTCGCGTTCCCGGCGCACCAGGCTCTGGCTCTCCAGGAAGGCGATCGCTTTGGAGATGGACGCCGGGCTGACCTGGAGGCGCTGGGCGAGCTGGGACGCGGTGAGGCTGCCCGCGTCGGTGGTGAACAGGCAGGTCAGCACCCGGGCCGTCATCTTGGTCAGGCCCGAGGCCATGAGGACGGTGGTGAACGTCTCCTCGTACTCGGCCACGGCCTCGGCGTCGCGTCCGTGCGGCTGGGCCACCGACTGCGGCCCTGGCACGGAGGCGGGCCTGCGCCGGTGGGCGCGGCGTTCGGTGGCGCGGTGGGCCAGGTCGGCTCGGTAGGCGGTGGGGCCGCCGTTGCGCATCACCTCGCGTGTGATCGTCGAGGTCGGACGGCCCAGGCGGCGGGCGATCTCGGCGTAGGGGAGGCTGTCGGCCAGCCCCAGCGCGATCTGCTGGCGTTCGGACTGGGTGAGCCTGCCTCCGGGCATCGCGATCTCCCTGGTGATCCTTCGTGGCGGTCCCTGCCCCCCACCTTAGCGTTCACCCCTCACCCATTGCAATGAACAGGGCAGTCGTCGTTGCGTTATCTTCAAAACCATTGCAACACTTTCTAGGCTTCCACCTGCATAGATGCCCATTCTGTGCAACGGGCGCATTGTCGGTTTCTGGAAAGCAACGTAGCGTTTCCGGAGTCAGAAACAATGATGAGCACGGGAGAGCACGATGCAGAAGTTCGACACCCCCGCCCCGATCTCCGCCGTCCTGGACATTCCCGCCGGACGCATCCGGTTCATCGCCGCGGACCGCGCCGACACCACCGTCGAGGTCCTGCCCGCCAGCCCCTCCAAGAGCCGCGACACCAAGGCTGCCGAGCAGACGCAGGTCGCCTGCACCGACGGCGTCCTGCGGATCACGGCCCCGGCCCCCGACAGCCGGCTCCTGGGCCCCTCCGGATCCCTGGAGGTCACCGTCCAGCTGCCCGCCGGCTCCCGCATCGAGGCCAGGACGGCCGGCGCCGAGCTCCGCGGCGTCGGACGCCTCGGCGACGTCGTCTTCGAAGGCGCCTACCGCCAGATCAAGATCGACGAGGCCGCGAGCGTCCGCCTCACCGCGCTCGACGGCGACGTCGAGGTCGGCCGGCTGAGCGGCCCCGCGGAGATCAGCACCGCACGGGGCGACATCCGGATCGCCGAGGCCGTGCGCGGCACGGTCGTGCTGCGCACCCAGTCGGGCGACATCTCGGTCGCCGCCGCCGCCGGCGTCTCGGCCGCCCTGGACGCCGGCACCGACTACGGCCGCATCAGCAACGCCCTCAGGAACGACGGCTCCGCCGAACTCGACATCCGCGCCACCACCTCCCGCGGTGACATCACCGCCCGCAGCCTTTGACTGCTCTCCTCCCTGAAGGGAGGAGATTCCTGGCTCAGGCTGCCTGTTGAGGCGGCGCCTCAGCGGGTCTTGCGCCTTCGACACCAGCCGGGTTCAGACCTGCCCGGACGAGCATCACGCGGGCGGAGTTCTTGTCCCTGGGGGATACGGCTCCGCACACGGTGCAGGTATACGTTCGCGTCGAAAGAGGCAGTGCGTGCTTGGTTCTCGCTCCGCACGTTGCGCAGTCCGTCGTGGTGTGCGCGGGATGGATCAGGCGCACGGTCCGCCCGTGCTTGCGGGCCATCTCCACCAGCGCCCGCTTCGCAGCGCCGATCGCGGCATCAGCCGCCTTGCGGGCCATCGTCGTCTTCGCGAGGAACTTCGGTTTAAAGTCCTCCACCGCGAGCACGTCGTGGTCGCGTACCACTTTCTTGGCCCCCTTGCGGGCGCCGTCCTGGCGTTGCCGGGCCACCTTGGCCTGCAGCTTCGCCGTCTGAGCTTTCGCCGCCCGGTAGCCGTTCGATGCAGGCTTTCCCTTGGCCGGTCGGCGCCGGGCCATCATCCGCTGATAGCGGGCGAGCTTCTGAGCTGCCGTGCGCCCGTGCTGCGGGTGAGGAAGGTCGTGGTCGTCGGATGTAGTGGTCGCACTCTCGCGTACGCCCCAGTCGATCCCGATCACGCGCCCGGTGGATGCCAGGGGTTCGACCGGCGCGGGCACGACGAACGAGGCGTACCACGCACCGGTGGAGTCCTGGTACACGCGCACGCTGGAGGGGTCCGCGGGCAGTTCTCGCGACCACACCACCGTCAGGACGATCTGGCCGGCGAGGTGCAGGCGCCCGTCCTTGAGACGGAAGCCGCGCCGCGTGTAGTTGAGCGTGCACCT
>NZ_JBEXYL010000127.1:0-19784 GCF_040630895.1 Streptomyces sp. NPDC005728 | reverse complement strand
CCGAGGCCCGGCGGATAACCCCGTGGCTGGCCGCCGGATCGAGTGTTCCTCAGCAGCAGCTCATACGCGACTTCGGCAAGTCCCGTGCGAAGGCGCTGAAGGACATCAAGGACCGTGTGCCGCAGCACCGGCGGGCGGGTATGCCGCGCTGGAAGAAGAAGCGTGAGGCCAGGTCGTGTTGCGGGTGGTGTGGTCGCGGGAACTGCCCGCGGACCCGTCCAGCGTGCGCACACCACGATGGACTGCGCAACGTGCGGAGCGAGAACCAAGCACGCACGACCTCTTTCGACGCGAACGTATGCCTGCACCGCGTGCGCAGCCGTATCCCCCAGGGACAAGAACTCCGCCCGCGTCATGCTCGTCCGGGCAGGTCTGAACCCGGCTGGTGCCGCGGGCGCAAGACCCGCTGAGGCGCCGCCTCAGCAGGCAGCCTGAGCCACGAATCACCTCCCTCCAGGGAGGAGAGCAGTCAATTGGTGATCGAGTAGGAGTGGGCGCCGGTTCCGGCCAGGCCGCCGCCGTCGACGATCAGGTAGTCGTCGCGGATCGGGCGGCCCGCGAACCAGCACTCCAGGATCTCGCGAGTGCCAGCAGCGTAGCGGGCCTGCGCGGAGAGGGACGAGCCGGAAATGTGCGGGGTCATGCCGTGGTGCGGCATGGTGCGCCACGGGTGGTCGGCGGGGGCGGGCTGCGGGTACCAGACATCACCCGCGTACCCGGCCAGTCGGCCGCTGCGCAGGGCGCGGTCCACGGCGTCCCGGTCCACGATCTTCGCCCGAGCCGTGTTGATCAGGTAGGCGCCGCGCTTCATCGTCGCCAGCAGCTCGTCGCCGAAGAGGCCCTCGGTCTCCGGGTGGAGCGGTGCGTTGATCGTGACGACGTCGCAGTGCGGGACCATGTCGGCGGCGGTCGCATGGAATGTCAGCCCCAGTTCCTCCTCCACCTCCCGCGGCAGTCGGTGCCGGTCGGTGTAGTGCAGCTTCACGTCGAAGGGGGCGAGGCGGCGCAGGACGGCGAGGCCGATGCGTCCGGCGGCGACCGTGCCGACGTGCATGCCCTCCAAGTCGTACGAGCGGGCCACGCAGTCGGCGATGTTCCAGCCGCCGTCGAGGACCACCTGATGGGAGGGCAGGTAGTTGCGTACCAGGGACAGCGTCATCATCACCACGTGCTCGGCGACGCTGATGCTGTTGGAGTACGTCACCTCGGCGACCGTCACTCCGTGGGCGACGGCCGCGTCGAGGTCGACATGGTCGGAGCCGATGCCCGCGGTGATCGCCAGCTTCAGGTTCTTCGCGGCGGCGATCCGCTCCGCGGTCAGGTACGCCGGCCAGAACGGCTGCGAGATGACGACGTCCGCGTCGGCCAGCTCACGGTCGAACACCGACGCGTCACCGTCCTTGTCGGAGGTGACGACGAGAGTGTGGCCCGTCTCCGCCAGGTAGCTGCGCAGACCGAGTTCACCGGAGACGCTGCCGAGGAGGTGGCCGGGGGTGAAGTCGATCGCCTCTGGGGTGGGCGTGGTCTGCCCGCCGGGGTAGTGGCCGATGGCCGGCAGGTCGTCGCGGGCGTACGTGGTCGGGTATCCGTCGGTGGGGTCGTCGTACAGGACGCAGAGCACCTTGGCCATGTCGCGGCTCCTCAACTCACGTTGTGGGAAGGTGGAGTTCACGATCCTCGGGGTCGTTCGCCCTGGTCAAAGCGATCCTTGCTATGCCGACATAGCCCGCAGCTATCAGCCCTGCAGATACGTCCGCAGCAGTTCGTCCAGCGCATCCCGCACCCCTGCCTCCCGGGCCACGTTCAGGAACGCCTCGGCCAGGACGGATTGAGGCTCGCTGCGGGCGACGACCAGTCCGACCCGCGGGCCGTGGGCGGGGCTTTCCAGCGGCACCACGCGCATTCCCTTCGGCACACCGAACATGTGCAGCCAGGCATGCGAGATCACGCTGGACCAGCGGCCGCCGGGCAGATGGGCGTAGAGTCCGGCGACGCTGTCCGACTCGATCGCCGGCGCCGCGGTGGCTCCGTCGGCCGCGAAGCACTCGTCGATGATCCGCCGGTTGCGCATCCGTGAGGACAGCAGGCACAACGGCAGGGTCGCGGCCTGCGCCCAGGAGGCCACGCCGGAGTCGCCGAGCGGGCCGTCCACCGGGGTGAGGAGGACGTACCGCTCCTCGTACAGCGGGAAGCGGCGGACCTGGCGCAGTGTGTCGTCGTCCAGGTACGTCATCGCGGCGTCCAGCTCGAACTCGGCCAGGCCGTGCGTGATCTGCGCCGACGACAGCGACTCCAGCGTCACTCCCGCACGCGGATGGCGGTCACAGAAGGGAGTGGTCAGGAGGGAGGCGACCGGCAGGGCCGTCGGTACGACGCCCAGCCTGAGCGTGCCGGTCAGGCCACCGCGCAGCGCCGAGAGTTCCTGACGCAACGCGTCCTGTTCGGCCAGCATGCGGTGGGCCCACGCCAGAACCACCTCTCCCTCGGGGGTCAGGCCCTCGTACCGCCTCCCTCGCCGCACGATCGGCACGTCCAGCTCGTGCTCGAGCTTGCGTATCGCGGCCGACAGCGACGGCTGTGACACGTAGCAGGCGGCTGCCGCGCGGGCGAAGTGGCGTTCCCGGGCGAGCGCGGCGAGGTACTCCAACTGGCGCAGCAGCATGCACGGCCTCCGCGAGGAAAGGGGGCGGCTAGGGTTTGAGGGTGCCGACGTACAGCATTGGCCAGGCCGCGCGCCTGTTGCGGGTGAGCCCGGAGACCGTACGCCGGTGGGCGGACGCAGGACGGCTGCCGATGGGGCGGGACGGCTCGGGGAACCGGGTGATCGACGGTGCAGGGCTGGCGCGGTTCGTGCGGGAGCGGGCGGCGGCGGACGAGCGGGGCGGGGTGGCTGGTCCGCCGACCTCCGTGCGCAACGCGCTCACCGGAATCGTCACGGCTTTGGCGGCGGACGATGTCGTGGCCCGGGTGGAGATCCAGGCCGGTCCGCACCAGGTCGTGTCCCTGGTGACCCGGGAGGCAGTGGACGAGCTGGGTCTGGCGGTCGGCGTCACAGTCATCGCGCGGGTGAAGTCGACGAGCGTGCACGTCGAGCGGTCGTAGCGGCCTGTGCGGTGCTCGGATCGGTGCGGCCCTGTGCGCTGCTCGGGTCCGTGCGGCACAGCAGGGCCGCCCACAGGTCCAGACGGTCGCGGAGGCGGGACAGGTCGCGGCCGGTGAAGTGCTCGATGCGCTGGATCCGGTAGTGGACCGTGTTGACGTGCACGTGCAGCGACTCGGCCGTGCGGGCCCAGGAGCCGTCGTGGGCGAGGAACACCTCCAGGGTGTTCAGCAGCGCGGTGGCGGAGTCGCTCCCGGTGTCGAGCAGCGGCCCGAGCACGGTGCGGCTGTAGGCGGCGCGGACCTCGGCCGGTATGCCGGTGAGCAGCGTGTCCAGCGTGGTCAGGGAGGTGGCATCGGTCAGGGACGAAAGGCCCGACCCGGCGGCCCGGGCGGAGGACAGGGCGTAGCGGGCCTCGGCCAGGGCACCGGGCAGCCCGGTCGCGTCGGTGGCCGGTGAGGCGAGCCCGCCGTGCAGGCAGGCATCCGGCCGGCAGGCGGCCAGCAGCGGCCAGGTCTCCCCCAGACCGGCGGCGGCATCCTCGGGTACCACCGCGAACGCGGTCCCGTCGGGCAGTCGCCCCACGGCAGCGGACGCCGGGCTCGCGTGCGCGGCCGCTTCCGTCAGCGCGCTTTCCGCCAGTCCCCCGTGGCGCGCGCCGGTGTCGGCCACGACCACGCGGTACGGGCCCTCCGCCGGCAGACCGCAGGCCCGCACCGCGATGGCCAGGTCACCGGCGTCCGGGGCGGTGAGCAGCCTGCCGAGTTCGTCCGCCCTCTGGTGCTCGGCAGCCCGGCGGCGTGTCAGCGCCTCCTGGCAGCGGCCCAGGACTGTGGTGATCTCATGCAGCAGCCGCGGTGGTACGGCGGCGGCATCCGGCAGGTGCAACCACCAGCGTTCGTACGGGGTGACCCCGGCGGCCTCCACGAGGACCGTCACGCCGGCGTCGCTCCCGGGCAGGGCGGCGGCCACGCGCGCGGGGAGCGGGTCCGCGCCCGGCGTGGCCGCGACGGTCCGGCCCGCCGGCGTCAGGACGTAGGCCGAGGACGCGTCGAGGTGCGCCAAGGCGATGGCGAGGATCAGGGCCGGATCGGCGCCCTGCGCGACCAGCCGGTTCAGCCGGCCGCGCACCTGCTCGGGCAGTGCGTGGTGACGGCTCAGCTCGCCCCACTGGCGCAGGTACACGTTGTCGGTGATCTCGCGGAACATCACGTGGGCCGGCACGCCGGCAACCGGAACGCCATGCCGTACGCACGCTTCGACCAGGTCGTCGGGCACCGAGCCGTGGGTCTCCTCACCGGCGAGCAGCGCCACCGCGCCCGCGTCCTTCAGTCCGGAGACGAAGCGGTCGGCCTTGTCCCTTCCCCCGTCCGCGCTCCACCAGACGAGCCCGCTGAGCACGACCTCGTCGGGCCGGACGAAGCGGGCGGGGTCCTCCAGGTCGGTGACGGTGACTCCGCTGATCTCACGCATCAGCAGTGCGTCCTCGGCCCAGAGCAGGCGCAGACCCAGGGACTCGTCCTGAAGAAGGTGTTCGACGTGCATGCGTTCCGGCTCCTCACACGGCTGCCGGGTGGCGGTGCCTGACACCCGGCATCTCACATTCACCAGGTGCATGCGAGTGCTCGCATCGTAAGTGCCAGATGAGATGAGCGGTATGCCTCTTGGTTGATTCACCAAGTATCGGGACCGCCAGGCGGTCGTTTCCGTGCTGTGAACCAGTCGTTTTGGCTGGTTCACGTTGCTTCACTGACGGTCATGGACCTGAACACGGTGGTGGAGATCCGGGACGCCCGGCGTTCGGCGCCCTGGCGGCCAGGGGATGCCTGGCTCGGCGGCGGCACGTATCTGTTCTCGGAGCCGCAGCCGCACCTGCGCCGCCTGATCGACCTCAGTCGCACCGGCTGGACCCCTGTGCAGCAGCAGCCGGACGGCTCGATGGAGATCGCGGCCACCTGCACGATCGCCGAGCTGTCCGGGTTCGCGAAGGGGCTGGCGGTCGAGGCGGCGCCGCTGTTCGAGCAGTGCTGCCGGGCGTTCCTCGCCTCGTTCAAGATCTGGAACATGGCCACGGTCGGCGGGAACCTCTGCAACGGTCTGCCGGCCGGCCCGATGATCTCTCTCACGGCCGCTCTCGTCGGGGAGTGCCTGCTGATCGCGCAGGACGGTGCACGCCGCCGGGTGCGCGTCACCGACTTCGTGACCGGAGCAGGCCGCAAGGTCCTGGCGGAGGGCGAACTGCTGCGGTCGGTCACCCTTCCGGCCCGCACGCTCGCCTGCCGTACGGCGTTCCGGCAGGCGTCCCTGTACGGGCTGGGGCGCTCCGGTGTGCTGATCATCGGCACGCTCGACCCGCTGGACGGCTCCCTCGCGATCACGGTCACCGCTTCGACGGTCCGTCCGATACGGCTGTGGTTCCCGCTCCTGCCGACCGCCGATGCGTTGCAGACGGCGCTGGGCTCGGCCGTCACCGACGGCGAGTGGTTCGACGACATCCACGGGCTGCCCGAGTGGCGGCGACACATGACGTTCCGGTACGCGGAGGAGATCCGCCGGGAACTGCGAGAGGCGGCACGATGAAGGTCGAGGTCAACGGACGGTCCCACGAGGAGGAGCCCCGCGCAGGTCAGTGTCTGCGCACCTACCTGCGCGAACGCGGCTGGTTCGGCGTGAAGAAGGGCTGCGACCAGGGCGACTGCGGCGCCTGCACCGTCCACGTCGACGGCAAGCCGGTGCACAGCTGCCTGTACCCGGCCTCCCGCGCCGACGGCCACAAGGTCACCACGGTCGAGGGCCTGGCCTCGCCCGAGGGCGAACTCCACCCCGTCCAGCAGAAGTTCCTCGACGCGCAGGGCTTCCAGTGCGGCTTCTGCACGGCCGGCTTCCTGATGACCACGGCCGCCCTCGACGAGGACAAACTGGCCGACCTGCCCCGGGCGTTCAAGGGCAACCTGTGCCGGTGCACCGGCTACCGGGCCATCGAAGACGCCGTACGCGGGGTCAAGAACACCGAGGACCCGGCGCCCGGCGACTCCGTCGGCCGCAGCCTGCCCGCCCCCGCCGGACCCCAGGTCGTCACCGGCACCGCCCGCTACACCTTCGACGTGGACGTGCCCGGCCTGCTGCACATGAAGCTGCTGCGCTCCCCGCACGCGCACGCCCGCATCCTCGCGATCGACACCTCCGCCGCCCTGCGCGTCCCCGGCGTCCAGGCCGTGTTCACCCACCACGACGCCCCGGAACGGCACTTCTCCACCGCCCGCCACGAGCACCCCGAAGAGGACCCGGACGACACCCGCGTCCTGGACGACACGGTCCGCTACATCGGCCAGCGCGTCGCCGCCGTCGTCGCCGACAGCGAGGCCGCCGCCGAGGAGGGCTGCCGCCGGATCGAAGTCACGTACGACGTACTGCGCGCCGTCCTCGACCCCGAGGAGGCCATGCGGCCGGGCGCGCCCGTCGTCCACGACAAGGACGCCAAGGCCCACCGGATTTCCCGCCCCGAGAACAACGTGGTCGGCGAGGCGCACGGCGAGATCGGCGACATCGAGGCCGGATTCGCCGAGGCCGATGCCGTGTACGAGGACACTTTCCGCACCCAGCGCGGGCAGCATGCCAGCCTGGAGACGCATGGAGCCGTGGCCTGGTTCGAGGAGGACGGCCGCCTCACCGTGCGCACCAGCTCCCAGACCCCGTTCCTCACGCGCCGCGCCCTGTGCGCGCTCTACGACCTGCCGCTGGAGCAGGTCCGGGTGATGGCAGGTCGGGTCGGCGGCGGTTTCGGCGGCAAGCAGGAGATGCTGGTCGAGGACATCGTGGCACTGGCCGTCCTGCGGCTGCGCCGCCCGGTGAAACTGGAGTACACACGCGCCGAGCAGTTCTACGGCGCGACCACCCGCCACCCCTTCACCGTCCACCTGAAGGCGGGAGCCCGCCGCGACGGCACCCTCACCGCCCTCCAACTGCGGGTCGTGTCGAACACGGGCGCGTACGGCAATCACGGACCGGCGGTGATGTTCCACAGCGTCGGCGAGTCCATGGCGATCTACCGCGCCCTGAACAAGAAGGTCGATGCCTACTCGGTCTACACGCACACCGTCCCGGCGGGCGCCTTCCGCGGCTACGGCCTCGGCCAGGTGATGTTCGCCGTCGAGTCCGCCTTCGACGAACTGGCCCGCCGCCTCGGCCTGGACCCGCTGGAGTTCAAGGCCCGCAACATCATCGGCCCCGACGACCCGATGCTCACGCCCGGCGGTCACGATGAGGACCTGCACATCGCCAGTTACGGCCTCGACCAGTGCGTCGCCATCGTGCGCCGGGCACAGGCGGCGACCGAGGCCGGGCAACCCGCCCCGGAAGGCTGGCTGGTCGGCGAGGGCTCCGCCCTGGCGATGATCGCAACCGGCCCGCCCGGCGGCCACATCGCCGACGCCAAGGCCGCCCTCCTTCCCGACGGCACCTTCGACCTGGCCGTCGGCACCGCCGAGTTCGGCAACGGCACCACCACCGTCCACAAGCAGATCGCGGCCGGTGAACTCGCCACCACGGTCGACCGGATCACCATCCGCCAGTCCGACACCGACGTCGTACGGCACGACACGGGCGCCTTCGCCTCCACCGGCACCGTCGTCGCCGGCAAGGCCACCCTGTGCGCCTCCCGCGCCCTCGCCGACATGCTCCTCGACTTCGCAGCCGCCCATCTGCACGTCCCGCGCGCCGACTGCCGGCTCGCGGAGGAGGCCGTACTGCATCCCGGCGGGCGCCTGACGCTCAAGGACCTGTACGCGGCCGCCCGTGCGGTCGGCGTCGAGGTCACCGCGGACGGGCACTTCGGTGGCACCCCGCGCTCGGTCGCCTTCAACGCCCAGTGGTTCAAGGTCGCCGTGGACCCCGGCACCGGGGAGATCCGCATCCTGCGCAGCGTGCACGCCGCCGATGCGGGCAAGGTCATGAACCCCATGCAGTGCCGCGGCCAGGTCGAGGGCGGCATCGCGCAGGCCCTCGGCTCCACGCTCTTCGAGAACGTCCGCATCGACGCCCGTGGCGAGGTCGAGACGGCCGCCTTCCGACGCTACCGGCTCCCCCAGTACGCCGACATCCCGCGCACCGAGGTCCATTTCATGGAAACGGCGGACGCCATCGGCCCCCTGGGCGCCAAGTCGATGAGCGAAAGCCCCTTCAACCCGGTCGCTCCCGCCTTCGCCAACGCCCTGCGCGACGCGACCGGGGTCCGCTTCACCCAACTGCCTTTCACACGCGACCGGGTGTGGCTGGCGCTGCGCGACGCGGGCGTGACCGATCAGAGCGTGGGCAGTTCCTCGTGATCAAAGGGTGAGCAGCTCCTCGTAGAGCCCGCCGAAGCCCCGCTCACGGTCGACGAGATGGATCTCCGGGGTGCAGTGGCAGCGGCGCCCGGCCTGGTCGGTGCGCCGCAGCGGGGTGTCATTGGCGGGGGTGATGTACGACTCGACGTCCGCACCGTCGATCCGCTCGTGCGGGAACTCTCCGACCAGATGCCCGGCGTGCCAGCCGGCCGGCCTCGGCGGCGAGTCGGGCGTTCGGCGTGCAGCGCGGCGCCCTTGATCTCCGGATCGCCCTCGGAGCACCGGGACCTGACCTACTGGCCGACGGTCGGACGTCAGGGGCGGATTGTGGGGACGGCTTTGGACGCTCTACGTCATCGCCCCCACCGAGGTGGAGTTCTGGGAGGCGAGCTTCGACCGGGTCCCCCACCGGATCGCTCGCCCACCGGGCGAGCAGGATCAGCGGTGCTGACTGTCCAGGCCGCCAGTCGGGCGTCACGGCGGCAAGGGCGTCGGCGAGGGCCGCGCCGTGCAGGAAGGCGGGGCGGTGACCGCCGATGGGTCGGGCGGTGGCGCCGCCCCAGGTGACCGGGATCAGCCGGGTGCGCGGCCGAAGTCCGGGTCGATCTCCGCCCAGGACAGCAGTGCATGGTGGTCGTCTGCGCCGCGTACGGCGATCAGGAAGCGCAGTCGGTCCTTGCGGCGGGCGGGATGGACGCCAGGCCCGGCGTCCGTGAGGACGTCGTGCAGGAGCGGTCCGGTGAAGCGGTGGTGCTGGATGCCGCTCGTGGCGCACTCGAACGCGACCTCGGCCCGGTGCTGGGGCCAGGCGAGAAGGTCGGGCATCGTCAGCCGAGCCGGACGGGCCAGGCCGCCGGTGAGGACTAGTTCCGCCACCTGACCGGCGGCCGTACCGGCAGCTGCGAGGGACTGACTCACGGGCTACCACCTCCCGGATGACCGTACCCGAACTCCCGTCATGCACAAACGCATATGCCATGCCCTCAGATGGATGATTCAGCTCATGCGAAGCAACAGAATACTTTCCCCTCGCATCTGCGGCAGTATCCTCGATATCGACATGTGCACGCCTACCGGATCGGGGACGCAGCCGTCTTACTCGGCGTCAGCGCCGGCACCGTGAGGCGTCTGGTCGACGGCGGGAAACTGACCGCCGAACGCGACGAGCTGGGCCGCCGGATCATGCCGGGTCCGGCCCTCGCGGCCTACGCCCGGCAGCTGCACCGGACCGAACGGGAGTCCACCGGCTCCTCGGCCCGCAACCGGTTCTCGGGCATCGTCACCGACGTGGTCCTCGGGGATGTGTCGGCGCAGGTGCCGTGGAGCCGACGAAATGCGCGGCGGTGAATGGCGAAGTGCCGGGGTGATCACGTCGGGGGTGGGCCGCCGCGTGTGCGCCGCCGAGCTCGGCGAACCCGCCGGCTTCCTCCTCGCCCGGCGACCCGTGGACGGAACAGCGCTATTCCTACCAGGAGAAGGCAGGCGAAGGGCCGACCCTGCCGACTACCTGACCGAACCCGGTCACGCAACGCCGGTGGTAATCCAAGGCGGTGCGCCCGCGTCCTTCGCATGCCCCGGACAGTCACCCGGTCGGCCACTCGGACGCGCGCCAGCCCCTGGACCCGCTGGGCCTCCGGCGTCCCGGCCGTCACGAGACCTTCCCTCTGCCGTGGCGGGCGCGCGCCCCGTTACGGCTCGGCCACCTTCGGGTGCGCACTGTCGCTACCTCCAATATCCCATCCGCACACGCGATGCCTTTCGTGTCATCAGCTAAGCATTTGCCAATAGATTGTCGAAGATCAGCCGCAGATGCAGGATGGGACAAGAGGGTGTCCTGCGGAGGAGGCGGCCAGTGGAAGACGGAGATCACGGCGGTACGGTCCGCGCGTGGCTGCGGGGCATCGAGGTGTTCGCCGGACCGCTTCCGGAGTTCGAACCCGAGCGGGCTCCGGCCGATCCCGTGCGCCTGTTTCTGTCCTGGCTGTCCGACGCCGTGGCCGACGGTGTGCGCGATCCGCACGCGATGACCCTGTCCACGGTCGACGAGGCCGGTGACCCGGACGCACGCGTGCTCATCCTCAAGGGGGTGGACACCTCAGGATGGCAGTTCGCCGGCCATCGCCTCAGCCCCAAGGGACACCAACTGGCCGTCCATCCGCGGGCCGCACTCACCTTCTACTGGCCCGAGCACGGCCGACAGGTGCGCCTGCGCGGGCCCGTTACGCCAGCCTCCGCCCAGGAAGGCGCCGCCGACTTCCTCGGCCGGTCGGCTACCGCCCGCGCCGAGTCCCTGCTGGCCCGTCAGAGCCAGTACCTGACGGACACCGCCGAACGCGACCATGACCTGGCGAAGGCCCTGGCCCTGATCGACAAGGACCCCTCGCTCGTCGACTCCGCCTGGACTCTCTACACCCTCGCACCGGCCGAGGTGGAGTTCTGGCAGGCGGCGAAGAGCCGTGTGCACACCCGGTTGCGCTACGAGCGTGCCGGGGACAGCTGGCAGCGGTTCCAGCTCTGGTCGTAGCACCCCCATGCCCCACACCCCGGTCGGCACAACCGATGGGCCTGTGGGGATCACTTCCCCTGTTCCTGCTCACGAGGCGAGGCAGACCCCATGACCACACGCACCCAGGACGGCAGCGCCGGCGACGTCGACTACGGCGCCCTCGGGTCCGGATACTCCTCCTACCGTCGGCCGGACGACCGGATCGCCCGGTTCATCGCCGGGGCCGTGGGCGATGCCCGGAGGGTGCTCAACGTCGGCGCCGGCGCCGGCTCGTACGAGAGCGCGGCACGTCTGGTGACGGCGGTCGAACCCTCGGAGTCGATGCGCGCCCAGCGGCCGACGCAGCTCGCTCCTGCGATCGATGCCGTGGCCGAAGATCTGCCCTTCGCCGACGGGGCGTTCGACGCGGCGATGACACTGTTCAGTGTGCACCAGTGGTCCGACGTCAGGGCCGGGCTCCGCGAGATGCGGCGCGTGACCCACGGTCCTGTGGTCATCCTGACCTGCGATCCCGCCCTGGTGCGGCACTTCTGGCTGTACCGGTACGCGCCCGAGGTGCTGGACACCGAGGCCCGCCGATACCCGCCCGTCGAGGAGCTGGCCGCGGCTCTGGGTGGCACCAGCGGCGTCCAGACCGTGCCCATCCCCCTGGACTGCACCGACGGGTTCAACGAGGCGTACTACGGACGCCCCGAGATGCTGCTCGACCCGGCCGCCCGCCAGGCGTGTTCGGCCTGGAGTTTCGTCGACGACCACGCCCGCGAGCGGTTCGACCAGACCCTGCGCCACGACCTGGAATCCGGGGCCTGGGACGAAGAATTCGGCCACCTGCGCGATCAGCCGACGTACGAAGGTTCGCTCGTGATCGTGCGCTCAACCCCGTGAACAGAGCAAGAGGAAGAAGAGGACCGGCACGATGGCAGGACCCGACCGGATGGACGAGCGGCTGCGCGCCCTGGGGCTGGTGGAGGCTCAGCGGATGGCGCAGGCCCTCTTCGCCGACGTCATGGCCCGCGACCTGATCGCACCAGGCAGCAGTGAACGCGAGGCCAGCAATCGGATCGGGGACCTGGCGAGGCAGGTGTTCGGCACAGCCGCGCCACGGCCCGGGCCGCTCGTCCGCTCCGGCCCCCACACCGCGCTTCCGTACGAACAGGACCCACCGGACCGCATCATCGGCGAAGACGACATCGTGGTCGCCGACCTCGGTCCAGTCCTGGCCGGGTACGAGACGACCTTCGCACGCACCGTCGCCTTCGGCGACGACCCGGGCAAGTACCGCCTCGTCGAGGATCTGCCGGAGGTATTCGCCGCCGCCCGCGAGGTGTTCCACGCGAACTCCGGTATCACTGGCAGGCAACTGCACACCGAGGTCCAAGGGATCGTTGCCAAAGCCGGCTGGACGCTCGGGGGATGGCACGTCGGCTGCCTGGCCGGAGCAGCACCCACCGCGAACTCTGACAGTTCGCCGGCGGGTTCGTTCCTCTGCCCGGACAACGACCAGCCTCTGCGCCGCACTGTCCAAGGCGGGTGGCAGGCCCACTGGATCCTGGAGATCCACCTGGTCGACGAACACCAGGGCTTCGGCGGTTCGCACAAGGGGCTACTGGACCTGGCGTGACTCCCTGGCGCGGTCAGCCGGACAACCGGCTCGACGAAGCCGGCATCGGCCCTTTCTGTCAGAAGCCGGCATCGCCGGGCAGGCCGTCCGCGGAACCTGCACCCCCACCTCGCAGCGGAGCCTGTGGCCAGGGCCCCGCCACGTCCTCCGGGCCCCGCTTCGCCGAGCGCGACTGGGCTCTCCCGGCCCGATCACTGCCGCCCGGGAAGGTGCCGACGTCGATCGCGGCGCCGTCCCGGGCGGCGGGACTCGACCGGTCATGCGGAGCTGAGCGGATGTGCCGCCGTGGTCGAGCGCGGCGGCCAGGAGTGCGGAGAGAGGATGCCGAGCACGTAGGCGCGGGCGACCAGTGCCGGGCGGGTCGCGACTCCCAGGAGGTGCCGCAGGCGGCTCAGGTGGTAGTCGACGGTCTGCCGCGAGAGGTGCAGAGTTCCGGCGATGTCCGCATTGCTGTGCCCGGCGGCCAGCAGGGCGAGTATCCGCACCTGGGCGGCCGTCAGCGGTGGGCGCGCCTCGTAGGTCAGGCCGAGCCGGGTGATGACCGCCCAGACACCGGGCAGGTGTTCCGCGGCGTGATGTACGGCGCTCAGATGGATCCAGGCCCGGCGCCGGCGGTCACCGTCGACGAGCACCGCGCTGGTGCGCGCGCTTCTGCGCCGGCCGGCGATGAGGTCGTCCCAGATCCGGTGCAGCGCCGTCCGTTCGGGCGTCCGGGCCAGCAGGGTGTCTGCGGGCGATCCGACCAGGTCACCCAGGCGGACGTGCAGCAGCTCGGCGGCGGCGGTGCCTGCGTCCCTGACCACTCCGTCCGCGGACAGGCGCAGGCAGGCCAGGCCACTGTGGTCCCGCAGCGCGCGCAGGTCCGCCTCGGCCTGACGCCGCTGGTCCAGCGCGCGGGTGTAGTCGGTGATGTCGACGTAGATGCCTGCCACGCAGCGCACGGTGCCCCAGCGGACGGGAAAGCGGTAACCCGCCGCGTGCCCGCGAGAACCGTCCGAACGCCGGTAGACGAGCGTGTGCCGTACCGAGTGCCCGCAGGTGAGGACCTCCTCGTCGAAGGCGAGGAACCGCGCCGCGTCATCGGGCCCGTCGATCTCGGCGAGGTGCCGTCCGACCAAGGTGTCGCGCGTGGTTCCGTACAGGTGGGCGTAGGCGTGGTTCGCCCAGACATAGCGGCCGTCGGCGTCGCGGACGAACACCGCGGCCGGGCTCAGGTCGGCGAAGGACGCGTACGGCCCCGTCCCGGCCACCGGGCCGCCCACCTCGACCGCGACTCCTCTGCTGCGGCCGCAGGACGCGCCGTCGCCACGGGCCGGCCAGTTGACGTCGAACATACGGCCCTCGAACCGCGCCTGGTAGGGGCCGTCGCCGGGTAACTGCGACGGACCGCCGTGATCGGCGCACAGGGCCTGCAGGAAGCGATGGGCGGTGCGCTCGTCGGCGAAGGCGCCGCCCCCGCTCTCGACCAGTTCCGAGCCGCCGTCGGCTTCCCACCAGGAGACCGGGAGGGGCGCGAGCAGTGTCTTGAAATCGGTCTCGTCCACGACTCGACTCCTTCAACATTCCACGACATTACTTTGAGTGACACATCATGCGTGTCCCGTAGATGCGTGCGGCATGCCGGACGGTCCGGAGCCCACCGGGTTGCCGTGCGGGCGCACCCGGGCCGGCCACTAACCCATCACGGGACCTTCACACGGCGTCAATCGCCGTCGGCAATCAGGCATTTGCCTGAGACGTCGACGCTTCGCACTCCCGGAAACGGGCAACCGGGCTGCTTCGCTTGAAACGAGACCGCGGCACGGTGGACGACCGGCCGGCGTACCCCGACGCCGCCGCTCCGCGCATCGCGCGAACCACCACGCGTCGAGAAGCATCCGCCCGGGAGAACAAAGGAGTTGGGATTTCGTGACGAAGGTGCTGTACGTGCATGCCAAGGGCGGCCCCCCGGTCGGGTACGCCCTGCCCCGGGTGGCCGCGAGGTCAGCCGTGCACCTGCTGGCACTCAGCGACCTGCCTGTCAGCCTGGCGGCGGACCCGGCGGGGCTGTGCGCCTCGGTCGTCGCACGCGGGGAGGCGGACGAACACGACCTGGTCGAACTCATCGCGTCCCGTGCCCGCGAGGTCGGCGCGGACGCCGTCATCACCTTCTCGGAGTACGCGGTGGTCGCGGTCGCCGAGGCCTCCCGGCTGCTCGGGCTGCGGGGCGCCGGGCCGGCCGCGGCCCTCGCCCGCGACAAGCGCCTGATGCGCGCGGCCTGGGACCGCCAGGGCATACCCCAGCCCCGCTTCCGTGCCGTCGCAACGACAGAGCAACTACAGGCCGCGGCAGCCGAGTTGTCCTGCCCCTTGCTGCTCAAGGCGGCCTGGAGCGCCGGCTCGACCGCCCATCAGATCATCGAGGGGTACGCGGACGTGCGGGACGCCTGGGAACGGTCGCGCGCGGTGATGACCGAGTCGGCGCGGCTCGGGTACGCGGAGCTCCATGTCGGCGGTGCCGGTGAGGACTTCATCGTCGAGGAGATCGTCACCGGCTGTGCCGAGGAGTGGTTCGACGGATCGGGCTGGGGCGACTACGTCAGTGTCGAGGGCGTGGTCGTGGGCGGTGTCTTCCGGCCGGTCTGTCTCAGCGGCCGGATGCCGACGGTGGCACCGTTCACCGAGCGGGCCGGCATCACCCCGGCCGCGGTCGGTACGGGGGCCCAGGCCCGGATCGTCGAGCTGGCCCGGCGGGCCGTGGAGGCGCTCGGGCTGGAGAACTGCGGCACCCACACGGAGATCAAGCTGGGGGCGGACGGCCGCATGTGGGTGATCGAGACGGCGGCGCGGTTCGGCGGCGCGATGACGGTGCCCCAGATCGAGGACGTCTTCGGGCTCGACCTGGTCGCCATGTTCACCGACGAGCTGCTCGGCCGGCCGGCCGACTGGCCGTCACAGGCGTTGACGCCCGCGGACGCCGAGGGCGCGGCCGGGTCCCTCGTCGTCCTCGCCGTGGACGGCGCGGGCGCCCCTTGGCCACGCCGGCATCTGTGGGACTCCGCGTCGGTGATCCGCTCCGCTCCGGTCGGCACGGGCAGCACGCTGTCCGTCGTCCGCGAGAGTTCACTGCCGGACGGCACACCCGTGCCGGTCTACGATCCGGCCGCGGGCGCCAACACCATGGCGGGGCTGTGCCTGCTGTCCGCCGACCGGCCGCAGACCGTAGTCCGCGACTTCACGGCCCTGGTGGACGCACTGCCGCGCATCCTGCCCACGGACGTCACCGAGGGGGTGCGGGCATGACCCTCGCCCTGGACGCGGCCGGCGCACCCGGGGCCGCGGGCGACCGCACCGTCGTCGGCGCCAACCTGTCGCTGCCCCTGTTCCGGACGCTGTCCGGAGTGCTTGCCGGACACCCGTACCTGAAGATCGTGGTGGACCGCGCCAACGGCACCTGGCACCTGCTCGACACGCAGGTGCACCCCTTCCACGTCGACTACATCGCCACCCGTGTCC
The DNA here is from genome assembly GCF_040630895.1 of Streptomyces sp. NPDC005728. Classification (NCBI taxonomy): domain Bacteria; kingdom Bacillati; phylum Actinomycetota; class Actinomycetes; order Kitasatosporales; family Streptomycetaceae; genus Streptomyces; species Streptomyces sp. NPDC005728. The sequence continues at coordinate 3,738 of NZ_JBEXYL010000127.1, read as the reverse complement.
TCGGCATGACCCCGGACGAACTCGACGAGGACCTGGACGCGTTCAACGCATCCGTGTACATGGCCCCGGAACGCCGCTTCCTCCTCGGGGTGCTGTCCCTGCACACCGAGGAGGACCCGGACGGCACCGAGCGTCCCTTCCTGGTGCTGGAGACCACCGAGGCGGACACCATGCAGGGCTCCCTGCTGAAGGAGTTCTACTTCTATGTGCGTGAGCGGGTGGACGGACGTCTGCCGCTGCTGCTCAAGCCCGCCAACCACGGCCAGGAGCACGAACTGGCCTCGGTCGGCGAGGCGGACGTACCGCGCATCCTCAGCCACGAGCTGTTCGGCAACCGGACCCGCACCTGCCTCAACCCCGGCGAGGCCGAGGGCCGACTGCGCCGCTTCCGCACCATGGCCGAGTACGAGGCAGCCGCCGCGGATCTCGGCTGGTCGGACATCGTCGCGATGCCCCGCCTCCCCGACGACGTGCCCAGGGTCGCCGGATTCGTCAACACCGCGCCCATCACTCCGCTTTCGCACACCAACGTGCTGGCCTCGGGCTGGGGCATCCCGAACGCGATCGTCCGCGATCTCGACGCCCTCGTGCGGCGCGACGGCCTGGACGGTGCCTGGGTGCGCTACCGGGTCCGTGAGGACTCCATCACACTGGAGCCGCTGCCCGGCCCGCCGGCCCTGAAGAAGCCCGCCTGGCACCAGCAGCGCATTCGCATCGGGACACCGCTGCTGCAGCAGGCACCGGTCCTGCCGCTCGACCGGCTCCGGAGCACCGACCGCGACGGTTACGGGACCAAAGCGGCCAACCTCGGGGAACTGCACCACGTCCTGGACAGCCGCACCGCCGACCTGGTGGTGTTCTACGTGCGCCCGCGCCCGCCGCGCCCCCATCTCCTCGGCCACCTCGGCGCTCGCCTCGGCGAAGAGGGGGCCGCGCCGGAGCGACTGCGCGCAGCGGCGGCCGAATACGTGGCCAGGACCGTCCGCGCCCCCGAGGGCGTTGCGCTGCCGTTCCACCTCCACCACCTGTTCCTGACCTCCTCCCCGGCGCTCCAACAGGGCATCGGCAAGCTGAAGATGGCCCTGGAGCTCGAGGCGTTCGACATCGTGGACCCGCTGTGCCTGACCCTCCAGCACCTCGTGCGCGGCACGCCGATGCCGGACGAGGTGACAGGGGCGATCACGGGCGCGGTGCCGGACCTGCTGGCGGACGGCCACCGCATGGTCGTACGTTCCTCCTCCAACGCCGAGGACCTGCCCGGCTTCTCCGCGGCGGGGATCTACGACTCGGTGACCACCGTGCACGGGACCGAACAGCTCTTGGACGCCGTGCGGCATGTGTGGGCGTCGTTGCTGTCGCCGCGCAGCGTGCGTCTGCGGCACCAGGCCGGCATCTCCCTGGACGACACCTACATGGGAGTGATCGTCCAGGAGTATGTGCCCGCTCGCCTCGGCGGTGTGCTGGTGACCTGCAACCCGACCCGCCGGGAGGACTTCCGCAACGTGTACCTCAACTGCACGCCCGGTTCGCCGGAGCGGGTGGTGGACGGCACCGTGCTGCCGCAGCAGTACCTGTACAACACCGTCGAGGGCGGCGGACGTACGGTCGACATCGGTTCCGCGGGCGAGGACCTCCCGTCGGAGACGCGCTCGGCCCTCGCCCGGCTCGCCGTCACCGGACGCCTGTTGCAGTCCCATTTCAGCGAGGACGACGCCGACGGCGCGCTGGACATCGAGTGGCTGATGACGGACCGAGGGGCGTTCCACGTGGTCCAGATCCGCCCCTATGCCCGGTGAGCCGCCGTATGCCCGTCCTGTGGCGCCGTCGTGCGCGGCCGGTCTCCTCCCCGGTCGCCCGGCGCATCATCCGTCTCAACAACGGGTTCCAGCTGCTGTTCAACCTGCTGTGGTGGATGCCCGTCTTCTACGCCTACCAGCGCGATGCCGGCCTGTCCGACAGCCAGATCTTCGGCATTCAGAGCATCTACTACATAGCGTTCTGTCTGTTCGAGATACCGACGGGAGCCGTCGCCGACCGCATCGGCGCCCGCAACTGCCTGCGCGCGGGCGCGGTCGTCATGACGGCGGCGAACATGGCGCCGGTGCTGGCCCCCTCGTACACCGGTTTCCTCGTGCACTTCCTCGCCATAGCGGCCGGACGCTCCCTCACGTCGGGCGCGGCGAGCGCCTACCTCTACGACGGTCTGCGCGCCGAGGGGGCCGATGCCCACTACCTGAGGGCCGAGGGCACCGCGCGGTCCCTCGGCCTGGCCGCCAAGGTGGTCTGCTGGCCGCTCGTCGGCCCGCTGATGGCGCTGGCGCCGCAAACTCCGTACGTGCTCAGCGCGGCGAGCGCGGCCGGCTCCCTGGGCTGTGCGCTCGCGCTGCCGCGCCTCGCGCCGCGCGGTGGAGGCACCGGGCCGGGGGCGCCCGGGCGGCGCAGCGGAACTCTCCTTCGTGACACCGGTGCCGCTCTGGGTGTCCTGCGCGCATCGCCGTGGCTGTCGCTGCTCATGGTGCAGGGCGTGGCGGTGTTCACGCTGTCGCGCATCTGCCAGGTCAACCTCTTCCAGCCGGTTCTCCTGGAACACGGGATCGGGGAGAGCAGGCACGGCATGGTGCTCGCGGCCATGACGGTGGCCGAAGCGGTGGCCTCGGCCCGTCCACAGTGGCTGGGCCGCAGGGTGTCGCCGGCCATGTGGGTGTCCCTGCTGAGTGTGGCGCTCGCCGCGGCACTCGCGGGCACCGTCCTCGGCGGGCCCTGGCTCGTGGTGGCGCTGCTGTGCGTGTTCGCCGCGATCACCGGACTCGTCTATCCCGTGCAGCGCAAGCTCGTGAACGACGCCATCCCGGCGGACGCGCCGCGTGCCACGCTGCTGTCGGTGGAGAGCATCGTCGACCGCGGCGTGTGCGCGCTGGCCGCGGTCGCCGCCGGAGCGTACCTGGCGGCCGGCGGCCTCGACGCGCTGCTGTGGCAGAGCGCCGCGGTGACCTGCGTGCTGATACCGGTCCTGCATCTCTGGCTGTACCGGCTGGGTCCGGCAGCTCCGCAGGGACGGCGTGAGGCACGCGTGCGCGCTCATGAGGCGGGTCTCAGTCCCCTCCCCGGCTCCGGCCCGGGCTCCGTTTCCCGCTCGGGCCCCGGCGGTTCGGCGGGGTCGGCGGGATCGGTGGCGGTCTCCGGTTCGGAGCCCGGCCCTGACCGGGATGCCCGGGGCGCGGGCGAGGAAGGACCGAGAAGACCGGCCGAGGCGCGGCCGACGCATGCAGACCGACCCGTGCCCCTGCCGGTCGACGAAGGCGTCGCGCCACACTCGTGAACGGTGATGATTCAAACTGGTTCGGGTTGTGGTTCCGGTTGGTGCACTGGTGCAGTTTTCGGTTCCCACCGTCTGGTGGTCCGTACGTAGCCGTGGATCACTGAGGCCATCGCCAGAATGAGCAGCGGTCCGAACACCCACGGGTGTTCGGCCATCTCCACCGGCAGATAGCGATACGACAGCAGGAGCGCGATGAAGACCGTTGCGCCGTGAGCGACCAGCTGGAATCCGGACCGGTCCCAGCCACGTGCGAGCGAGCGCAGAGCTGCCTCGATCGTGAGCGTGAACACCACGCCGGCAATGATGTCCGCGCCGTAGTGGTAACCGAATCCCAGCGTTGCGCCGAGCGTGGCGATCAGCCAGAACGTGCCCGCGTATCGCAGAATCCGTGGGCCCCTGCGGGAATGGACGAAGATCGC
>NZ_JBEXYL010000126.1:0-20041 GCF_040630895.1 Streptomyces sp. NPDC005728 | reverse complement strand
CCGACCGCGTCCACGATGTTCGCGAACCCGGCGAAGCCGATCTCCACGTAGTGGTCTAACGCCGCCTCGGCCGCGGTGGCCCGCAGCGGGGTCGCGCCCATGTTGGTGAGCCCGATGCGTGCCTCGGCGATGTGCCCGTCGTCGCGCCGTACCAGCGCGGCGACGCCGACGATGGCCCAGGCCTGGGCGACCGGGTGGAACTTCTCGTAGTGGAAGCTCCAGCCGTCCGTCTTCGGGATCCGCACCTCCACCAGCAGTTCGTCCGGCGTGAGCGCCGACTGCAGGTAGTCGACGAAGAACTCCCGCGCCGCGACCGTGCGCCGTCCGCGCGGGCCCGCCACGACCAGTTCGGCGTCGAGGGCCAGGACCACGGCGGGCAGGTCCCCGGCCGGGTCGGCGTGCGCGAGCGAGCCGCCGAGGGTGCCGCGATGCCGTACGGCCGGATCGGCCACCGTGGCCGTCGCCTCCGCCAGCAGACCGGCGTGCCGGCGCACCAGCGGGTCGTGGACCACGTCGTGGTGGGTGGTCATCGCGCCGATGACGAGTGTGTCGCCGTCCTCGCGGACCCCGCGCAGCTCCGGGATCCGGCCGACGTCCACGACCAGTTCCGGGAAAGCGAGCCGCAGCCGCAGCAGCGGCAGCAGACTCTGCCCGCCGGCCAGCACCTTCGCCTCGTCGCCCGCGTCCGCGAGCGCGCGCACGGCCTCGTCCACACTCGTCGGGCAGGTGTACTCGAACGCGGGAGGAATCATGCCGGACCCTCCTTCCCTGACTGGCCGTACTGACCGATGTCGCCGGACCGAGCGGCCTGGCCGGACTGGCCGGACTGCGCCGGCCCCGCCCCGGCGGCCTCGTCGACGGCACCGGCCTCGCCCGAGCGGGCTGCCCGAATGGCCTGCCACACCCGGTACGGCGAACACGGCATCCTGACGTCCCGCACCCCCAGCGGCCGCAGCGCGTCCACGACGGCGTTGACCACGGCGGGCGTCGACGCGATCGTCCCGGCCTCCCCGACTCCCTTGACGCCCATGGCGTTGGAGGCCGCCGGTGTCTGCGTCCGGTCGGTGACGAAGTCCGGCAGGTCCGCCGCCGACGGCACCAGGTAGTCGGCCATGGTGCCGGATACGAGGTTGCCGTCGTCGTCGTACACGGCCTCCTCGTACAGCGCCTGCGCGATGCCCTGCGCGAGGCCGCCGTGCACCTGGCCCTCGACGATCATCGGGTTGACGACCCGGCCGACGTCGTCGACGCAGACGTACGACCTGATCCGCGTCCGCCCGGTCTCCGTGTCCACCTCGACCGCGCACAGGTGGGTGCCGTGCGGATAGGAGAAGTTCTCCGGGTCGACCAGGGTCTCGGCGTTGATGGAGGGCTCGACGCCGTCGGGCAGGTCGTGGTTGGTGAACGTCTCGAAGGCGATCTCCTGGATGGTCTTGCGCGCCTCCGGGGAGCCCTTCACGGAGAACACGCCGTCCGTGAACTCCAGGTCCTGTTCGTTCGCCTCCAGCAGGTGTGCGGCGACCTTCCGCGCCTTGTCGACCACCTTCGTCGCCGCCCGGTGCACGGCCTCGCCGCCGACGGCCAGCGACCGCGAGCCGTAGGTGTCCATGCCCTGCGGGGCCGCCTTGGTGTCGCCGTGCACCACCTCCACGTCGTCGAACGGCACACCCAGGACATCGGCCGCGATCTGGCTCCAGCAGGTCTCGTGGCCCTGCCCGTGCGGGCTGGTACCGGTGACCACCTCGACCTTTCCGGTGGGCAGCATGCGGATGCTCGCCGCCTCCCAGCCGCCGGCCGCGTAGCGCAGGTCCCTGAGCACCCGGCTCGGCGCAAGGCCGCACATCTCGGTGTACGTCGACACGCCGATGCCGAGGCGCACAGGGTCGCCGCGCTCGCTGCGCTTCTGCTGCTCGGCGCGTAGGTCGTCGTACCCGAACAGGGCGAGCGCCCTCTCGGTCGCCGCCTCGTAGTTGCCGCTGTCGTAGGTCAGTCCGGCGATCGAGGTGTACGGGAACTCCTCGTGCCGGATCCAGTTCCGGCGCCGTACCTCCACCGGGTCCAGGCCGAGTTCGGCGGCCAGCTCGTCCATGATCCGCTCGATGGCGAACGTCGCCTCCGGACGTCCGGCGCCCCGGTAGGCGTCCGTCGGCGTCCGGGTCGTGAAGACGCCGGTGCAGTTGAACTCGTAGGCGTCCATCTTGTAGATCGCCGGGTACATGAAGGCGCCGAGGATGGGGATGCCCGGGGTGACGAGCATCAGGTAGGCACCCATGTCGGCGATGAGGTCCACCTTCAGGCCGAGCAGCCTGCCCTCACGGGTGGCGGCGATCTCGATGTCCTGGATCATGCCGCGGCCGTGGTGGGTGGCGAGGTAGCCCTCGGAGCGGGACTCGGTCCACTTCACCGGGCGTCCGAGTTTCCGGGCTACCGCGAGCGCGAGGGCCTCCTCGCCGTACACCTGGAGCTTGGAGCCGAAGCCGCCGCCCACGTCCGGGGCGATCACCCGCAGCTTCTGCTCGGGGATGCCGGTGACCACGGCGAGCATGATGCGCAGGATGTGCGGGATCTGGGTCGCCGAGTAGACCGTGTACTCGCCGGAGGCGGCGAGCGGGGTGACGACGACCGCGCGCGGTTCCATGGCGTTGGGGATCAGCCGCTGCTGGTGGTAGCGCCGTTTGAGGGTCACCTCGGCGCGCTGCCGGACGGTCTCGAAGTTCACGCCGGTGGCGAGCGGCCAGGTGTAGCAGCGGTTGGTGCCCTTGTCCGCGTGGACCAGCGGGGCGCCGTCCGCCAGCGCGGCCTCCAGGTCCAGGACCGGCGGCAGCGGGTCGTAGTCGACCTCGATCGCCTCCAGCGCGTCGGCGGCCGCGTACCGGTCGCGGGCCACCACCACCGCCACCGGGTCGCCCGCGTAACGGACCTCGTCGACGGCGATCGGCGGGTGGTCGGGGAGCACGATGTCCTCGGTCACCGGCCAGGCACAGGGCAGTGAGCCCAGCCCCTCGGCGAGGTCGGCGCCGCTGAACGCCGCGACGACACCGGGGCGTTCGAGGGCGGGGGAGACGTCGACGCGGGCGAGGCGTGCGTGGGCCATCGGGCTGCGCAGGATGGCCAGGTACAGCAGCCCGGCGACCTGGATGTTGTCGGTCCAGTTGGTCTGGCCCGTGATCAGCCGGGCGTCCTCCTTGCGCAGCCGGGAGCGGCCGACCTCGTGTTCGACGGCCTGATCGGTCATGCCGTGGCCTCCTCGGGGACCTGTTGCCCGGAGGCGGCGAGCACCGCGCGGACGATGTTCTGGTAGCCGGTGCACCGGCACAGATTGCCCTCCAGGGCCTGCCGGACCTCGTCGGAGGTGGGGTGCGGGTTCTCGCGCAGCAGATCGCGTGCCGCCATGATCATTCCGGGGGTGCAGTAGCCGCACTGCAGACCGTGCCGCTCGTGGAAGGCGTGCTGCAGCGGCGTCCACTCGCCGTTCTCGGCCAGCCCCTGGACGGTGGTCACCGTGCCCCCGTCCGCCTGCACGGCGAGCACCGAGCAGCTCTTGACGGTCGCCCCGTCCAGGTCGACCGTGCACGCGCCGCAGTTGGACGTGTCGCAGCCGATCGGGGTGCCGGTCAGGCCGAGGCGGTCGCGCAGGTAGTGGGCCAGCAGCAGGCGGGGTTCCACCTCGTCCTCGTAGGCCGTGCCGTCCACGTTCACCTTGATGTGGGTCATGTGCCCTCCAGACCGTGCGGGCAGGAGCGAGAGGGAAACGAGGCAAATGCGCGCAAATGAGTCAGACGGACGTGATGTAGGTCACTCTATGACCGCGCCCTGGAGGCGGCGAGCGCTGCGGCAGGGCTTTTGTTGAACATTAATCCATTGCTGTCGAGGGGGCGGCCCTGCTGCACTGCCTCTGACCCGACGTCACCCGGAGAGGATCAGCGATGCGAGCTGCGTGCATGTCCACCCAGGAAGGAATCCCACCCATGCCGAAGGACATCACGCTCAGTGCATCTGCTCAATCTTGGAATTCTCGCGCACGTAGACGCCGGTAAGACCAGCCTCACCGAACGGCTGCTGCACGCGGCCGGAGTGACCGACGAGATCGGCAGCGTCGACGCCGGCAGCACCCGGACGGACACCCTCGCGCTGGAGCGGCAGCGCGGCATCACCATCAAGTCGGCGGTCGTGTCGTTTCCGCTGGACTCGGTGACCGTCAACCTCATCGACACCCCCGGCCACCCCGACTTCATCGCCGAGGTGGAGCGGGTTCTCGGTGTGCTGGACGGCGCCGTCCTGGTCGTCTCGGCCGTCGAGGGCGTCCAGGCGCAGACCAGGGTGCTGATGCGGACCCTGCGCCGGCTGCGCATCCCCACCCTCGTCTTCGTCAACAAGATCGACCGGCGGGGCGCCCGCGAGGAGGCCGTGCTGCGCGAGCTGGCCCGCCGGCTGGCCGTACCGCTCATCCCCATGGGGACGACCGCCGCGCTCGGCACCCGGGACGCCCGCTTCGTCCCCGGCCTCGGCCCGTCCGCCCTGGACGCGCTCGCCGACCACGACGACGACCTGCTCCGCGCCTACGTGGCCGGAGGTGTCTCCGACGACCGCCTCCGTACCGCCCTCGCCGCCCAGACCCGGCGGGGCCTCGTCCACCCGGTCTACTTCGGTTCCGCCATCACCGGCGCCGGCGTGACCGAGCTGATCACCGGCATCGAACGCCTGCTCCCCACGGCCGACGGCGACCCGGACGGCCCCCTCTCCGGCACGGTGTTCAAGGTCGAACGGGGCCCGGCGGGGGAGAAGATCGCCTACGCACGAATCTTCTCCGGCACCCTGCGCGTACGTGACCGGATCCCGTTCGGGGACGGCCGCGCGGTGGGCGGGGGTGGCCGCGAGGAGGGCGGGGGTGGCCGCGAGGAGGGTTGGGACGGCGGTGCCGTGGGCGGGAGCGGTCGCGAGGTGGGGTGCGTCGGCCGCGCGGAGGGCGGGGGCGGTCGCAAGGAGTGGGGGCCCGGACGTGGCGAGGGCGGGGACGGTCGCAAGGAGTGCGGGCCTGGACGTGGCGAGGGCGGGGACGGCTGCAAGGAGTGCGGGCCCGGACGTGCGGTAGTCGGCCCCGGATGTGCTGAGGGCGGGCCTGGACGCGCAGGGGTCGTGTCCGGTCCCGAGCAGGGCGAGTCAGGTTCCCGGCAGGGCGGGAGCGGTCGTGAAGTGGGCCGGGACGGGCGCAAGGAAAGCAAGGTCGGCCGTGTGGAGGGGCGGGTCACCGGGATCGCTGTCTTCGACCGGGGCGGCGACCTCCGGCAGGACGGTGTCGGTGCCGGTCGGATCGCCAAGGTGTGGGGCCTCGGCGGCGTCCGGATCGGCGACGTGCTCGGCGTCGCGACCGGGCGGGTCCACGAGCACCACTTCGCGCCGCCGACCCTGGAGACCGTAGTCGTTCCGGGGCCCGGCACGGACCGGCGGTCCTTGCATCTCGCGCTCACCCAGCTGGCCGAACAGGATCCGCTCATCGGCGTCCGCCACGACGAGCTGCGGAAGGAGACCTCCGTCTCCCTCTACGGCGAGGTGCAGAAGGAGGTCGTCCAGGCCACCCTCGCCGACGAGTACGGTCTGGACGTCACCTTCCGGGAGACCACCACCCTGTGCATCGAGCGGCCGGTCGGCACCGGACAGGCCGTGGAGTTCAACAAGAAGGACCCCAACCCCTTCCTCGCGACCGTCGGCCTGCGGGTCGACCCCGCCCCGACCGGCTCGGGCGTGGAGTTCCGGCTGGAGGTGGAGCTGGGCTCCATGCCGTACGCCTTCTTCAAGGCCGTCGAGGACACCGTCCGCGAGACGCTCGGCCAGGGGCTGCACGGCTGGCAGCTCACCGACTGTACGGTCACCATGACCCACTCCGGCTACTCGCCCCGGCAGAGCCACGCCCACCAGGGCTTCGACAAGAGCATGTCGAGCACCGGCTACGACTTCCGAGGTGTGACCCCGCTCGTCCTGATCGAGGCGCTGCGCCGGGCGGGCACCCTGGTGTACGAGCCGATGCACCGCTTCCGCCTCGCAGCCCCGGCGGACACGCTGGGCGCTCTGCTGCCGGTGCTCGCCCGGCTGGGCGCCGTACCGGAGAGCACCGGGACGCACGGCCGGGCCGGTGTTATGGAGGGTGCTCTGCCCGCCGCCCGGGTCCATGAGCTGGAGCAGCGGCTGCCGGGGCTGACCCGGGGCGAGGGTGAACTGGAGACCGCTTTCGACCACTACGCACCGGTCACCCGGGGCCCGCTGCCCGAACGGCCGCGCACCGACCACAACCCGCTCAGCCGGAAGGAGTACCTGCTGAACGTGATGCGCCGGGTCGGCGACTGAGCCACATGTGCTGACTGAGAGTCAACTTACTTATGAGTCAGTAGTATTGACGCTGTCCCGACATCACCGGACTGTTGTGTGCATGTCCACCATCAGGGCGCGTCTGCTTCTTGTCCTGGTCGTCCTCTGCGGACTCCTGACGGTGGCGGGCACCCCGCCCGCCGCCGCCACCCCCGCCGCCCACTCCGACTCCCTCTGGTTCGACGGCACGCCGCTCACCGTCCAGAACGGCCGCTTCACCGACGGGCAGGGCCGAGAGATCGTGCTGCGCGGCTACAACGTCTCCGGCGAGGCCAAGCTGGAGGAGAACGGCGGCCTGCCCTTCGCCTCGGTCGCCGACGCCCGGAAGTCCGCGACCGCGCTGCGCGCCCTCGGTGGCGGCAACGCGGTCCGCTTCCTGCTCTCCTGGGCGTACGCCGAACCCGTGCGCGGCCAGGCGGACACCGCCTACCTGGCCGCGGCCACCGAGCAGATGCGCGCCTTCCTGGACGCGGGCATCCGGGTCTACCCCGACTTCCACCAGGATCTCTACTCCCGCCACCTCTTCAACACCGGCAGCTGGTACACGGGCGACGGCGCCCCCAAGTGGGCTGTGGACGCCGGGAGTTACCCCAAGGAGTCCTGCGGGATCTGCCTCTTCTGGGGTCAGAACATCACCCAGAACTCGGCCGTACAGAAGGCGCAGTACGACTTCTGGCACAATGCCCACGGCCTGCAGGACGCCTTCCTGGCCACGGCCCAGACGACCATGACGTATCTCCGTCAGCACCTCGGCGAGGGCGAGTTCGCGGGCGTCGTCGGCTTCGACCCCTACAACGAGCCGTACGCAGGCAGCTACGACTCCGGGCAGACCTCCCGCACCTGGGAGCGCGACCTGCTCTGGCCGTTCTACGTGAAGTTCCGCGCCCGGATGGACACGGCGGGCTGGCAGGACAAGCCCGCCCTCGTCGAGCCCAACCTCTTCTGGAACGCGAACATCTCCACCCAGAAGCAGGAGGGCGGCCTGCTGGACGCGGGCACCCTGGGCTCCCGCTATGTCTTCAACACCCACTTCTACGACCAGAAGGCCATCTCCGGGATCCTGATGTGGGGCAAGGCGGCCGACGGCCAGTACGCCTCCGACTTCGGTGCCGTCCGAGACCGCGCCTCGGCCGCCGCGACCGCCGCCGTGGTCAGCGAGTTCGGTCACCCGTTGTCCGGCACGGTGTCCGACAAGGCGCCCACCGTGCTCAAGGCGATGTACCAGGCGCTCGACTCCCGTGTCCCCGGCGCGAGTTGGTGGACGAACCCGGCCGCCTCCGGCCCGGTGCTGTCCGGCTCGCAGTGGCAGTGGGACCTCTACAACGGCCGCCACCACGAGCTGATGAACGGCAACCCGGACAAGGTCGTCACCTCCGGCGACGGCTGGAACGACGAGGACCTCTCCGCCGTGAGGCTCGACGACGCCGGGAACGTGACCCTCCGTCAGGACGCCCGGCTGCTCGACCGGATCTACCCGAGCGCCACCACCGGCACCGCCCTCGCCTTCACCTACGAGGACCGCTCCCGGGACGGCTCGACCACCCTGACCTGGAACCCGGTGCCGGGTTCACTGCCGAACGTGGCACGGCTGGTGGGCTCGGGCCAGTACGGGATGCTGGTGTGGCGCTCCGGCAGCGGCTCCGCACCCACCGAACTGCATCTGCCGGCCTCGTTCCCGGCCTCGGCGACGACCGTGGTCTCCGACCTGGGCACGGTCTACGCACCGACCGCCTACACCGGTTCGACCCCGCTCGGTGTGGCCCCCGAGCCGGGTGGCACCGGCAGCCGTCGGCTGCTCCTCACCGACACCGACTCCGGGGTTCTGCACTACGCGCTGGTGACCAACGGGGCCACGGCGCCTTCGGCGGACCTGCTGGGCGCGGCCAGGACCGAGCTGGCCGCCTGGGCGGCGGCACGCTTCTGACAGCGGCACGGCCTCCGGGGTGAGTGGGGGCACCCCGGAGGCCGTGGGTCACGTGAGCCGCGTGAGCTGCGTGGACCGCTCAACTGCCGGTCGGACCGGTCCAGCCGGTGTGGACGTGCCCCAGCCGGACGCGCTGCGGATGGTCGCCGACCGGGACCGACGTCACCTTCCGGCCCGTGGCGAAGTCGATCGCCGTGACCTGGTCGGCGCCGCTCTCGGAGACGATGCAGTCCTTGCCGTCGCCGCTGACCGTGGCCCAGTACGGCTTGGACGTGGTGACCAGCGGACCCTCCTGGAGGGTGGCGCGGTCGACCACCGTGGCGTAGTCGTCCATGGTGCCCGCGACACACAGCTTGGCACCGTCGGGGCTCATCGAAATGCCGTGGTGACGCGAGTCGTTGACCCAGGTGGTGCGGTCCTCACTGGTCGCCGGGTTCTTCGGCAGCGTCTTCACCCGGGTGATCTTGTCGGTGGCGACGTCGTACTCCAGGAACCCGTTGAAGAACGACACCTGGAAGTACAGCTTCGACTCGTCGGGGGAGAAGACCGCCGGACGCACCGCGTCGGAGAAGTCCTTCAACCCGATCGCGTCCAGCCGCTGGCGCATGTCGATGACCTTGACCTGCTTGTACGTCGTCGCGTCCACGACGGTGATGTGCCGGTCACCCTTCGTCCAGTCCCAGGCCGGGTCGTCCAGGGCGGTGTTGACGTCCCCGATGGCCATGTTCCAGATGTACTTGCCGTCCCTGGTGAAGATGTTCTCGTGCGGCTTGTCGCCGGTGGCGAACGATCCGAGCTGCTTACCGGTGGTGATGTCCAGCACGTGCACGGTGTTCGCGGTCGAGGCGGAGACCGCCACCCGGGTGCCGTCCGGGGAGACCGCCATGTGGTCGGCGCGGTAACCGGACACCGGGAAACGCCAGTTGACCCTACCGGTGGCCAGGTCGATCGAGACGACGTCCGCGAAGCTCGGGCGGGAGACCACGACCGACGTACCGTCCGGCGTGGAGTACATGTCGTCGGCGAACTGGTCGTGGCCCTCGCCGACGCTGTTGCGGATCGCCATGAAGTAGATCCACTTGATGGGGTCCGCGTTGATCTCCGCCATCCGCTGGTCCTTGTCCGGGATGACGTTGACCCGGCCGACCTTCGCGAAGTCGCCGGAGGACTTGATGACGTCGGCGGTGCCGTCCCAGTTGTTGCCCACGAACAGCACCTCGCGCAGATCCGGGGCATCGGATGCGGCGGCGGAGGCGGCGGTCGCAGGGCCTGCGACGGTCAGGACGAGGGCGGCGGCCACGGAGCAAAGGTGCCTGGTTCTGGAGGCAGGCATGACTGCTCTCTTTCCTCGGTGAAATCTGAACACGGGTGCATTCACAGTGAACTTACTGAAAAGTAAGGAGGGGGTGGCCTTCTCGACAAGATGTGTGCACGACAAGATTGGGCGACCGGTGGGTGACGGAGGGGGAAGCGTGACGGGCAGGCTCAGGGCGCCGACGGGCCGGTACGGCGGCAGGTCGGCCGAAGAACGGCAGGCGGAACGGCGCCGCCGGTTCCTGGACGCGGCGCTGCAGTTGTTCGGCGCCGGACCGGGCTACCGCGCGACCACGGTCGCCGCACTGAGCCAGTCCGCGGGCCTGTCCACGCGCCAGTTCTACGAGGAGTTCCGCACCCTCGAGGACCTCCTCGCCGCATTGCACCTGGAGGTCAACGGCTGGGCGGAAGCGGCGGTGCTGGACGCGCTCGCGGCGGCCGAGGGGCTGCCGCTCGCCGAGCGGGTCGCCGTACTGTTCCGTGCCTACGCCCGCGACGTGACCTCCGACCCGCGCCGCATCCGCATCGCCTTCGTGGAGATCATCGGCGTCAGCCCCCGCCTGGAGGAGCAGCGGCTCGCGCGCCGCGCCCGCTGGATCGACCTGATCCGCTCCGAGGCCGATGCGGCGGTGGCCCGCGGGGAGGCGGCACCGCGCGACTACCGGCTCGCGGCCACGGCCTTCATCGGAAGCGTCAACGGCATGCTGCACGACTGGAGCGCCGGCTGGGTGGACGCGAGCCTGGACGAGGTCGTCGACGAGCTCGTGCGGCAACTGCTCGGCATCCTGCGACCGGAGGGCTGGCGTTCCGAAGCCGGATGACCGTCCGGATACGGGCCGGGATGCCCCAGGTCACCGGCTGCGTGACCGCGGGGCCCGTACCGTTCGACGCGCGGGATCGGCCGGAAGCTGGTCTGCTGGAGCGAGGGGCATCCGCACCCGTGCGTACGCGCGCCCGTGCGCACCGGCACCCGTTCGCACCCGTTCTCCGGAGAAACGCATGAGTACCTATCGAGTCGCGCAGGTGACCGCCCCGAACGGTACGTTCGAGCTGGCGGAGCGGGAGGTGTCACGGCCCGGCCGCGGCCAGGTGCGGATCGCCGTGGAGGCTTGCGGGATCTGCCACAGTGACGCGCTCTTCGTGAGCGGCGGGCTACCGGGCGTGTCGTTCCCGGAGGTGCCCGGGCACGAGATCGCCGGGCACATCGAGGAACTGGGCGAGGGAGTGCAGGACCGCGGCTGGCGGGTCGGTGACCGGGTGGCCGTCGGCTGGTTCGGCGGCAGTTGCGGCCACTGCAGGCCCTGCCGGGAGGGCGACTTCATCGTGTGCCCGAACCTGACGGTCCCGGGGTGGGCCTACGACGGAGGCTTCGGCGAGAAGGTGATCGCGCCTGCCGACGCCCTGGCCCGGATCCCCGAAGGCCTGGCGGCGGCCGACGCGGGGCCGCTGGCCTGTGCGGGCGTGACCGTCTTCAACGGGCTGCGGCGCAGCTCGGCGCGCCCGGGGGACCTGGTCGCGGTGCTCGGCCTCGGCGGTCTCGGGCACCTCGGGGTGCAGTACGCGGTGGCGATGGGCTTCGAGACCGTGGGGATCGCCCGCGGCTCGGAGAAGGCCGACTTCGCCAAGCAGCTCGGTGCCCACCACTACGTCGACAGCACCTCCGGCACCCCGGTCGCCGAGGCGCTGCAGTCGCTCGGCGGCGCCAAGGTCGTCCTGGCCACCGCCGGGAACTCCGGGGCCATCACGGCCACCGTGGACGGCCTGACCCACCGCGGCGAGCTGGTGGTCATCGGGGCCGACACCGAGCCGATGGGCATCAACCCGGCCCAGCTGCTCTTGAGCGCCCGCGTCGTCCGCGGCCACCCGTCCGGCACCTCCCAGGACGTGGAGGACACCATGGCGTTCAGCGCCCTGCACAGCATCCGCCCGATGACCGAGCACGTTCCGCTGGAGCGTGCGGACGGGGCCTACCAGAAGATGCTCGCCGGCCAGGCCCGCTTCCGGATGGTGCTCACCTACGACTGAGCGTCAGCCGCCCAGCGCGTCCACCGCGTTCAGCACCGGCGTCACTCCGTCCTCCGCCCGGATCCGGGCGCCGAGCGCCCGGGCCCGAGCGCCGTACGACGGATCGCGCGTGGCCCGGAGCAGAGCCGCGGACAGCGTGCCGACGGTCACACGGCGCAGCGGTACGGCGGCCGGGGCGACACCCAGCGACACCAGCCGGGCGGACCAGAACCCCTCGTCGAACTGGATCGGCACCGGCACCGCCGGCACCCCGGCGCGCAGTCCCGCCGCGGTCGTGCCCGCGCCGGCGTGGTGGACCACGGCGGCCATCCGCGGGAACAGCGCCGAGTGCGGCATCTCGCCGACGCTCAGCATGTCGTCGCCGTCCGCCGTGAGCCCGCCCCAGCCGCGCTGGATCACCCCGCGCAGCCCGGCCCGCCGCAGCGCCGCCACGACCAGGGCGCTCAGCCGGCCCGGGTCCGGGACGGTGGCGCTGCCCAGCCCGACGAACACCGGCGGCGGACCCGCGTCGAGGAAGTCCCGTAGTTCCTGCGGGAGCCGCGGCTCGGCGTCGTACGGCCACCAGTAGCCGCACACACCCAGGCCCGGCCGCCAGTCCCGGGGCCGGGGCACCACCAGCGGGCTGAAGCCGTGGTGCACCGGCCACAGCCGCCGCTCCCGGGCGCGTCGTGCGGGGCCGGTGCGGACCGGGGGCAGCCCGAGGCGGGCGCGGGCGCCGGGCACGGTGGCGGCGAAGACCCGCTCCACGGCGAGGTTCACACCGTGCCCGGAGAGCCGGTTGCCGGGTGCTCCCCACGAGCCGCCGCCGAGCACCGGAGGGGCGAACTCCCGGGTCGGGGCGAGGGGTTGGAGGTAGACGCCCATGCTCGGCAGTCGCAGTCCCTCGGCGACGGCATGCCCGAGCGGTGCCAGCGAGGCCGACAGCAGCAGTACGTCGCTCTCCCGTGCCGCCGCCACCAGGTCGTCGGTCATCCGCCCGACCAGTCGCCGGGCCAGCTCGACCACCCGTACCAGCTTTCCGGTGCCGCTGGTGCTGCGGTGCAGCCCCCGGCCCCGTGGTGACTCCAGCTCCGCGCGCGGATCGAGCGGCAGCGCGTGGAACCGCACCCCGGAGCCCGTCACCAGCGGCTCGAAGCAGCCGTGCGTGACCAGGGTGACCTCGTGCCCGGCCCGGCCGAGCCGGTACCCGAGACCGGTGTAGGGGGCCACGTCGCCCCGGGATCCCGCCGTCATGATCGCAACCCGCACGACGGCCAGTATGGCGGGACCGCGGCCCGCGCAGCTCCAACGACCCACGCCGGCCGACGATTTCACGCCTGCCGCAGCCGTTGACTTCACCCCCGGGCGGCTCTACGGTCGGCCCGCAACCGTTCGGACACCCGATCCATGTTCGAAATGTCGATCAGAAAAATCTGTCTCGCACGCGGAGGAGCCGATGTACCCCCCACCCGGATTTGTCGGACGCTGCGCAGCCGCCGCGGTACGCGTCCTCGTCCTCGCCCTGACCGCGGCCGCCGCGCTGCTGTTCGCCCAGCCCGGCCCCGCCCAGGCGGCGACGACCCGTCAGATCTCCGTCCCCGCCGCTCCGATGGGCTGGGCCTCCTGGAACAGCTTCGCCGCGAAGATCGACTACAACGTCATCAAGCAACAGGTCGACGCGTTCGTCGCGGCCGGACTCCCGGACGCCGGATACCGATACATCAACATCGACGAGGGCTGGTGGCAGGGCACCCGGGACAGCGCCGGCAACATCACCGTCGACACCGGTGAATGGCCCGGCGGCATGAGCGCCGTCGCCGACTACATCCACAGCAAGGGTCTGAAGGCCGGCATCTACACCGACGCCGGCAAGGACGGCTGCGGCTACTACTACCCGACCGGTCGCCCGGCCGCACCGAACACCGGCAGCGAGGGTCACTACGACCAGGACATGCTCCAGTTCTCGAAGTGGGGCTTCGACTTCGTGAAGGTCGACTGGTGCGGCGGCGACGCCGAAGGGCTGGACGCGACGACCACCTACAAGGCGATCAGTTCCGCCGTCACCAAGGCCACGGCCGCCACCGGCCGCCCGTTGACCCTCTCGATCTGCAACTGGGGCAAGCAGAACCCCTGGAACTGGGCGCCGGGCCTCGCCCCCATGTGGCGCACCAGCACGGACATCGTCTACTACGGCAACGCGCCCTCGCAGACCAGCATGCTGTCCAACTTCGACCAGGCCCTGCACCCGGCCGCCCAGCACACCGGCTACTACAACGACCCGGACATGCTGATGGTCGGCATGCCCGGCTTCACCGCGGCGCAGAACCGCACCCACATGTCCCTGTGGGCGATCTCCGGCGCGCCGCTCCTGGCCGGCAACGACCTCACCGCCATGTCCGCCGAGACGGCCGCCGTCCTCAGGAACCCGGACGTCGTCGCCGTCGACCAGGACCCGCGCGGCCTCCAGGGCGTCAAGGTCGCCGAGGACACCACGGGTCTCCAGGTGTACGGCAAGGTCCTCTCGGGCACCGGAAACCGGGCCGTCGTCCTCCTCAACCGCACCTCCTCCGCGCAGAACATCACCGTCCGCTGGTCCGACCTCGGCCTCACCGGCGCCTCGGCGGGCGTCCGCGACCTGTGGGCGCGGCAGAACGTCGGCTCGTACGCCACGGGTTACACCACCAGCGTCCCGGCGGGCGGCTCGGTGATGCTCAAGGTGACCGGCACCGAGGCGGCGAGCAGTGACTACAGCCCGACGTCCACCGGGAAGTACACCGGCCTGAGCGCGGCGAGCACCGGCCTGGACGTGGTCGACATCGCCTACACCAACACGGCGTCCACCGCCGTCACCGGCACGCTCCAGGTCAACGGGCAGACCCCCACCACAGTCTCCTTCCCGCCCAACGGATCCGCCCAGGGCACGATCTCGGTCCAGGCCGACCTCACCAAGGGCACTGCCAACTCCCTGACCCTGACCGGCGCTCCGGCCCTGGGCACCCTCACGGTGAGACCTCTCCCCGGCACCAACGGCGCCCTGCTGGTCGGAGGGCAGTCCGGCCGCTGCGCCGACGTCGACAACAACACGATCACCAACGGCACCCAGGCCGGGCTCTGGGACTGCAACGGCGGAGCCAACCAGGCCTGGACGTACACCTCCCGCAAGGAACTGGTGGTCTACGGCGACAAGTGCCTCGACGCCTACAACCTCGGCACCACCAACGGCACCAAGGTCGTGATCTGGGACTGCAACGGCCAGAACAACCAGAAGTGGAGCGTCAACTCCGACGGCACGATCACCAACGTCAACGCGGGCCTGTGCCTGGACGCGTCCAACGCGGGCACGGGCAACGGCACCCCGCTCGTGCTGTGGTCCTGCAACGGCGGCGCCAACCAGAAGTGGTCCCGGACCTGACACCTGCGACCAGGGCGTGTTCCGGAACCGAGCCGCCTGCCACGCCTCGCGCCGTGATGATCTCGGCGCGGGGCGTGGGGTGCCGTGCCCGCGCCCCGTACGACCCGGTGCGTCTTCGGCGACGTTGCGGTCATGGGATAGTGCTGCGGTAGCTGGGGCTTGGTCCTGAGTGTCGCGAGGCCGCGGAGGCTGACTGTGCGTTCCTTGACCTTCGTCATCGGTACGGGGCGTAGCGGCTCGACCGCACTGTCACGCATCTTCAACGCCCACCCCGAGGTACTGAGCCTCAACGAGTTCATGGCCTCCGTGGGCGACGCCGCCTTCCCCGAAGGGAAGATGGCCGGTGAAGAGTTCTGGCAGGCGCTCTTCCGGCCCGCCCCGCACTTCGAGCGGATGATCCGCAGTGGGCTGCCGCTGCCGGAATTCCTCTACACACGTCGCCCCGGGCGGTATGCGGCGGAGACCACCGGTGTTCCCGCGCTCTCCCTGATGGTGTTGCCCCACCTCACCGACGACCCGGACGGACTCCTCGACGAACTCCACGCGGCGCTGGTCCGGTGGCCCGAACGCACCGCCGCCGAGCACCACCGAGCGCTGTTCGGCCTGCTCTGCGCGCGGTTCGGACGGACCGCCGTCGTGGAGCGCTCCGGATACTCGACAGGCTGGGCGCCAGGGCTACGGGCCGCGTTCCCCGATGCGCGGTTCGTGCACATGTTCCGGGACGGACCGGACTGCGCCCTGTCCATGAGCCGTCATCCCGGATACCGCACGATCTCCCTGCTCCGCGAGATCAAGGATCGAGCCGGCATCGACAGTCTCGCCGACCTGACCGACGCGCACGTACGCACGCTGCCTGCAGACCTGTCGCCGCTGCTCGGCGAGCGCTTCGATCCCGCCCTCGTACGCGACCGGGACCTCCCGCTGCGGACGTTCGGCACCCTGTGGTCCGAACTCGTCACCGAAGGAACGGAGTTCCTCGGCCGGCTGCCCGCCGACAAGCGCACCACACTTGCCTACGAGGACCTCCTCGACCACCCCGCCGAAGAGCTGACCCGGCTGGCCGAGTTCATCGGCGTCGCCCCCCTCCCGCAGTGGCTGCTCACCGCATCCGCACTGCTCGACCACAGCCGACGCGGCTCCGCCCGCAGACTGCCGGCCGCTGAACTCGACGAACTGAGGGAGAGCTGCGCCCCGGGCACCCACGTTCTGGGACGACCGAGCCATTGACTGCTCTCCTCCCTGAAGGGAGGAGATTCGTGGCTCAGGCTGCCTGCTGAGGCGGCGCCTCAGCGGGTCTTGCGCCCTCGACACCAGCCGGGTTCAGACCTGCCCGGATGAGCCTCACGCGGGCGGAGGTCTTGTCCCTGGGGATACGGCTGCGCACGCGGTGCAGGTATACGTTCGCGTCGAAAGAGGCAGTGCGTGCTTGGTTCTCGCTCCGCACGTTGCGCAGTCCGTCGTGGTGTGCACGGGATGGATCAGATGCACGGTCCGCCGGTGCTTGCGGGCCATCTCGACCAGCGCCCGCTTCGCAGCGCCGATCGCAGCGTCTGCCGCCTTGTGGGCCATCGTCGTACGGGCGAGGAACTTCGGCCTGAAGTCCTCCACCGCGAGCACGTCGTGATCACGGACCACGCCCTTGGCCCACTTGCGGGCGGTGTCCTGCCGCTGCCGGGCCACCTTGGCATGCAGCTTCGCCGTCTGCGCTTTCGCCGCCCGGTACCCGTTCGAGGCGGCCTGTCCCCGCGCCAGCCGGCGCCGGGCCATCATCCGCTGATAGCGGGCGAGCTTTGGCGCGGCCGCCTTGCCGTGCTGCGGGTGGGGAAGGTCGTGGTCGTCGGATGTGGTGGTGGCCGTCTCCTTCACACACCAGTCCACACCGATCACACGCCCCGTCGGAGCAAGGGGCTCGATGGGCGCGGGGACGACGAACGAGGCGTACCACGCCCCCGTGGCGTCCTGGTACACGCGCACGCTGGACGGGTACCGGGCATACCCGGCCTCCTCCGTGATCGCTCCCGTCGTCATGCACCCGAACCTCCCCTGGGGGACTGGCAGTTGGGCTGCCTCACGCCGTCGCGGAGCAGACGCCGAATCGCCCTGGCGGCGATTCGGCTGCCTCTGCCCTGCTCCGCAGGGGGCCGATTCATCCCCCGTACGAAGGCCGGGGCATCCTCGGAGGTGCCCGCTGACAGTCTTTCGCTGGATGCGAGCCGATCTTGTCGAAACCCGGTGGTCGTCCGCCGTCGTGCCCGCGCCGCCCGGACCGGCCTACGCCGACTGGTTGTAGCCTCGGCCTTTATGAGTTGGCTGCCTGACGACTTCGTCCACCCCGTCCATGTGCCCGTGCCCGACACCGCACTTCACCTACGGCCGATCCGGGAGGCGGACACCGCGATCGACTACCCCGCCGTGATGGGCTCCCGAGAGCGCTTGTGGGAGATCTTCGGGCCGGCCTGGGCTTGGCCCAAGGAGACGATGACCTATGAAGAGGACCGCATCGACTTGCTGCGGCACGAGAAGGAGATAGCCGCGCACCAGTCGTTCAACTACGCGCTGCTGGACGAGGAGGAGACGGCGATCCTCGGCTGCGTCTACATCGACCCGCCCGAACGCACCGGCTCCGACGGAGAGATCTCCTGGTGGGTGGTGGACGACCTCGTCGGCGGCGAGGCGGAACGCGCGCTCGACGCGCTGGTGCCGCAGTGGATCGCCGCCGACTGGCCCTTCCGGCAGCCCCGCTATCTGGGCCGTGACATCAGCTGGCAGGACTGGCTCGCGCTGCCGCGCGCCTTGTGACCCGGACGGGGCGGTGCCCGAACCGTCCCGTCCGGCAAAATAGTAGCCATGTACATAGTAGCCATGTACTCTATTCTGTATGAGTAAAGGTTCACCGGGCCCTACGCCCGGTTTCCTCGTGTGGCGGCTCGCCAACAAGTGGCGCGTCGCGGTGGATCGCGCAGTGGCTCCGCTGGGTCTCACCCACGCGCAGTACTCACTGGTCGCGTCGCTGCACGGCATGCAGCGCGCCGGCGAGCGGCCCAGTCAGCGCCGACTCGCCGACCACGCCGGCCTGGAGGCGCTGTACGTCTCGAAACTGGCGCGTGCCCTGGAGTCGGCCGGCCTGATCGAGCGCACCCGCGATCCCGGTGACCCGCGTGCCGTTCAACTCGCCCTCACCGAGCAGGGCCAGGCCGTCACGCGGCAGGCCATCGCGGTGGTCCAGGAACTGCATCAGCAGTTGCTGGAGCCGCTCGGCGGCCTCGACGCCCCGCGAACGCGCGCGTTCACCGACGAGCTGACGACCCTGCTCAACGCACCTCTCGCTCCATCCGCACCGAACGACGAGAGAACTCAGGGGACGACACCATGACCACCACTGCATCCACCACCGCACCCGTCGCCGACGCCCGCGCCCTCGGTCTGGCCCACTACGCCGCCCGTGGCGTCCTGGAGCACGTCCTGGCCCGGCACGGCATCACGTTCCAGCAGCAGATCGCCCTGCGCGCCGCTGTCGGCGCCGACGTCCCGCAGGCGCCGGACGATCTCGTGACGCAGGTCCAGAGCTCCCTCAAGGCAGATCCGGCCGACATCCGCGCCACCCTCGACGAACTGCTGGCCAAGCAGCTGCTCGTCGCGGACGGCGCGCACCTTCGCCCCACGGATGCAGGGCGCGAGCTGATCGCCGCCGTCGGCGCGGCAACCGCCCCCGTCACCGCCCGCATCTGGGGCGGGATACCCGCCGAGGACCTGGCCGCCGCCGGCCGCATCCTCGCTCTGGTCACCGAGCGTGCCAACGCGGAGCTTGCGGCGCTGACGGCGTGACCGCCCGACCGGGCCGATCAGCGGACTTTCCACGTCGGTGCGGGTACCGGCCCCGTACTCATGAGCCCGGCACCCGGTGGAGTCGACGGACCGCCTGCCACGGGCCGTATTCGGTGGGCAGATCCCGCCCGAACACGGCCTAGGCAGCGACCAGCACCAGCAGGCTCGTCGCCGTCAGCAGGGCGCAGCCCAGCACGGACCAGGCCACCAACCGCTGCCGCAGCGCCCGGTACCTGGCCTCGTACGAGTGCCGCAGTTCCTCGGCGCGTTCGGCGGTGCGCCGCCACGACGTGCGGGCCAGCGCCAGGTACTCCGTCTCGAAGTGCCGCTCCAGGTCGTCCCGTTGGGTGTCGGTGAGCCAGCCGAGCCGGGAGACGGCACGGGCTGCCGCCGTACGGCCCTCCTCCCGTGCGGCGGCGAGCAGCAGATGACCCTCGATCTCCTGGACCAGCGCCCGCTCCTCCCCGGTCATCGCGCGGTCAACTCCCTTTCCCTGGAAACCACCCGAGGATGATGCAGGTCGAACGCCGGCGACTCACTGCGGATCTGGGGGAGCGAGCGGAAGTTGTGCCGCGGCGGCGGGCAGGAGGTCGCCCACTCCAGCGAACGGCCGTAGCCCCAGGGGTCGTCGGCCTCGACCTGCTCGCCGTACTTGGCGGTCTTCCACACGTTGTAGAAGAACGGGAGCATGGAGGAGCCGAGCAGGAACGAGAAGATCGTCGAGACCGTGTTGAGCGTGGTGAGCCCCTCGACCGCCAGATAGTCGGGAATCCGGCGCTGCATGCCGTTGACCCCCAGCCAGTGCTGGACCAGGAAGGTGCCGTGGAAGCCGACGAACAGCGACCAGAAGGTGATCTTGCCGAGACGCTCGTCCAGCATCTTGCCGGTCCACTTCGGCCACCAGAAGTGGAAGCCCGCGAACATCGCGAACACCACCGTGCCGAAGATGACGTAGTGGAAGTGGGCCACCACGAAATACGTGTCGGAGGTCGGGAAGTCCAGCGGCGGCGAGGCCAGCATCACCCCGGTCAGCCCGCCGAAGACGAACGTCACCAGGAAGCCCATCACCCACAGCATCGGCGTCTCGAAGGAGAGACTGCCGCGCCACATGGTGCCGATCCAGTTGAAGAACTTCACACCGGTCGGTACGGCGATCAGGAACGTCATGAAGGAGAAGAACGGCAGCAGCACACCGCCGG
>NZ_JBEXYL010000125.1:0-20229 GCF_040630895.1 Streptomyces sp. NPDC005728 | reverse complement strand
GACCGACAGGTGATCGTGGAGAACTGGCATGCGGAGTTGTGGATCGATGACCCGTCCAGCGTCGACACCTACCTCCGTACGTGGAGCACGCTGCGGGAATCGGCGGTGTATGGGGTGGACGCGCAGAACGTCATCCACCGCGCCCGGCGAGCACTGAACACGCGCTGAGGCTGCGCCCTGGCAGAGCCTCCCATTCCTGATCACCCCGGCTTCCTCGGAAGGGATGCCGGGTCAGGGCTGTCGCTCAGGTGGACGGTTCGTGGAACCTCCGGCATGTCGTCGGGGTCCCGTGGCCACGTAGCCCGGATCTCATCGGACGCGACGATCTGCGGCCAGTGCTGAGCATCGGTGAAGTGGTAGAGGATCACGGCCGCACGATACGTCCTGGCCAACGCCAATCACTCACCCCCTGTCACAACCTGGTCACACCACCCGCACATCGCCCTCACGGCACGCATGATGCTCCTTCCGTAGTGAGACCCCCGGGGGATTCCATGCGCATCCGTACCACTGTTACCGCTGCCGTCCTTCTCGCTCTAACCGTCGGAGGCTGCTCCAGCAAGCCGTCCTACCAAGAAGTCGTCAAGCAGTGCACTGCCGCGCTGAAGGAGAAGCACAAGGGCGGAGAGACAAAGAAGCCAGCGGAGTGCCACGACGTGAAGGACGACGATTACACGGCCCTCGTAGCGGCACAGGCTGTCGACGACCTCGGCTGGACGGACAGCAATGGCGACTTCGATGAAAACAAGATGCTCGACAGCGCCACAGAGCAGCCGTAGCCGTCCTTGCCAGGACGTTCAGCTCCCGTATGAGCGCCACCGAAAGGATTGTGCGCAATCGCCCAGCTCGGATACGAGTGTGCAATCTGCCGCAATCCCTTAGCGCCACGACGCTATCCCACGCATTCTGGGTGCCCAACCACCCAGCTGTGGAGGCGACATGGCGCTCAGGTTCATCGGCACCACCAGCGACGACGGCGACTGCCCCACCCTGTACGAGATCGAAGGCACCGACGAGATCCTCGTCCAGGGCGACCGCGAGACCGACCCCGATCACCTGGTGCAGCTGCGCGACGTGAAGCCGTCCGAGACGTTCGTACGCGTCCCCCGCAGCCTGCTCACCCGCTACGCCCCAACCACTCCAGCACCAGAACTGCAGCCGTTCTCCTCGATCTCCCACCTCTTCCGCGAGTTCCGGCACACCGCCTGGCGACTGGAGACCCGACGCGGCTACGCCTCCGACCGCCGCAGCCCCAAGTGGGCACGCTGGCAGGCCGGCGAGGACATCACCACCGAGCCGGCCAACGCCTGGCGGGAGAACGTGGTCGAGCAGACGGCGGCCGGGAAGCGGTTCGAGCGCGTTCGCCTGGTCGACGACCCACCCACCGACGGACAGCAGTTCCTCCTCGCCAGCGCGCCCGGCAACGTGGCGGCCGGCGAAGACATCCGCAACCTGACCCGCGCGCAGGCCGAGCAGCTGCGACTGCCCGACTGCGACTTCTGGCTCTTCGACTCCCGCCTCGTCGCCCGATTCGCGTTCGACGAGGACGACACCACCCTCGGCGTGTACGTCACCGAGGACCCCGCCGAGGTGCTCGCCGCCTGCCAGGCCCGAGACGCCGCCTGGCATCACGCCGTGCCTACGCAGGAGTTCGCCCGGCAGGTAGCTTCAACCGTGTGAGCACAGACTTCCAGACGGCCCGTGAAACCCTCGGTGCGCGCCTGCGCGAGCTGCGCATCGAGGCCGGGCTGGAAGGGAAAGACCTCGCCGCGCGGCTCGGCTGGCAGACCTCGAAGGTCAGCCGCCTGCAGAACGGCAAGCAGACCCCTACCCGCGAAGACCTGACCGCGTGGGCGGACGCCCTCGACCGGCCGGACGTCGAGGCCGAGCTGCACGGGCTGCTGGCCGGACTTGACATGAAGCAGCGCAACCGGTCATGGCGCAAGCAGCTGGCCGGCGGACACCGCGGCCGTCAGGAGATCGCGGTACGGCAGACCGAGGCCACTTCGTTGATCCGCGGTCTGGAAGTCTCCCGGATCCCTGGACTGTTCCAGACCCCGGAGTACGCGCGGGTCATCTTCGACGCCAACGCCGAGTTCCGCGGAATCCCACCCACGACCGACGACGCAGTCGAGAAGCGGATGCGCAGGCAGGAAGCCCTGTACGACCCGGACAAGACGTTCCGGTTTCTCGTCTGCGAGGCCGCCCTGTATCACCGGCCGTGCCCCGTCGAGGTGATGGCCGACCAGCTCGACCGCCTGTACAACCTCGTCGGGCAACGCCGCGTCGAACTCGGGATCATCCCGTTCGGCGCGCAGCTGCGCCGCACGGCACCGCACGCGTTCTGGATCTACGACCGCCGGTTGGTCATCGTCGAGACGATCAGCGAGGAACTTTGGCTCACCGGCGCTGAAGACCTCGAGTTGTACGAACGGGCGTGGGCCTGGCTCGCCGAATCCGCCGATTACGGCGCCACGGCGCGCCGTCTGATCGGCCGTGCACGAGCCTCTCTCGACCTGTCGTAGGCAATCAGCGCAAGCCCCGCAGCAACGCGCGCAATCCTACGCAATCGGCGCACAGGCCCGCAACCGTCCTGCATACGGTCTGGGCATGCCGACGCAATTCCACCTCGCCCCGACGCGTGCGGGGCAGGACTGGCTTCTGTCCTGCGCCCCCGACCCCGCCACCATCCAGCGCGCATGGGACACCCAGCAGCTCGCCGCGATCCCTTCGGGCCCGCACTGGCGAATGGCCGAGGCGTCGCTGCCGCGCACCCTCGACGCGGTCCGGCGCATGGGCTCCAACCCTCATGGCCCGGTGCTCGCCGACACCCACCTCGGCACGGCCTGGTGGCTGCTCCCGCCCGGCCTCGCCGACGAACTCGACGACGTCACCGGCCTCACCGTGCACCCGGCTGGCTGGCCGCTGGAGTGCCCGCCCGTCGTGCATTCCTTGGCCGGCAGGTGGTGGCTGGAGCTGCCGGACGGCACCGGCCAGCTCACCAACCCGACACTCCTCGCCGCCGCGTTCGGCCCTGGCGGCTACCATCCCGAAGCGGAGACACAGGCATGAGCACCGCGCCGCAGACGACCCAGTCAGGCCCGCTGGCCCTGCTCGACCTGCCCACCCCCGCGACACTGACAGCCGCCCAGCTGCGCGGCGCCCACTGCGTGTGGTGCTCGGCCGAACTCCACGGCAACACAGCCGTAGACCTCGAGCCCCGCCACGACAGCATCAAGGGCGTACCCGGCCGCTGGTACCCCCGCGGCTGCCGACCCTGCACCCGCACGCCGCTCCTGCTGCTGGTGCGGACGCACCCGGGCACCTGCGAGCAGTGCACGGATGACGCCTCCCTGTGCGAATCCCGTCGCGCCCTACGGGCCCTGGCCCTGGAGCTGCGCCGATGACCCCGAAGCCAACTACTGCACCGACGACTGCGCCCGGAGCGAGCCGGCTACTGCGGCGAGTGGTACCCCGGCCATCGAGGGTTCTGCACCCGGCCAGCGACCCCGTCCTCCTTCTTGGGGCCGGCCGGGGTGATACGGATCGGCATGACCAGGCCTCGGAAGACGTCGGCCTGGTCGGGAGTGTGCAGGAGGGCGGCCTTGGTCGGGTGAGACAGCTCTCGGTCGGTTGTCAGTCCCCACTCGTACAGTCGACGCAACGACAAGGAGGACTCATGACTGACCACAGCAGCGAAGCCCGGAACTACGCGAACTTGGCTGACCAGGAACTCGCGGGGGTCACTGATCCTGGTCAACGTGCGACAACTGTGAGGATCATGGGGTGCCGCAGGGGGCCGGCGCCTGACCCGTGCGACAACTGGCCGAGGTGCCTTGGTGTAGAACTGTCGGCTCCGGCCCCCTGCGGTGTGTACTGCCGCCGGCCCGGTGAACGTGTCCCGATAGGGGCTTTGCCGCACAAAGCACCGTCACAGTTCTGACCGCCCACCGGACCGGTGTCAGCCACCAGACCCAGTCCAAGGAGCCTCGTGACCGTCACCAGCATGCCTCAGCTGACGCTGCCCACGCAGCCAGTCCCGGACCCGGCCGAGGAGGTGGTCCTGGGGGTGGACACCCACAAGGACGTCCACGTCGCCGCTGTCATCACCCCTCTGGGCGCCTCGCTCGCCCACCAGGAGTTCCCGACTACCGCTGCGGGATATCGTCAACTACTCGTCTGGGCACGGTCGTTCGGTGTCCTGCATCGGGCCGGTGTCGAATGCACCGGATCCTACGGAACCGCGCTGACCCGGTACCTGCGCAGGGCAGGCATCGAGGTCGTCGAAATCAACCAGCCCGACCGTGCCACCCGGCGCAAGCGCGGCAAGACGGATGCCGTCGACGCGGACGCAGCCGCCCGGGCAGTACTGTCCGGACGCGCCACCACCGTGCCGAAGACCGCGGACGGCCCCGCAGCGGACATGCGGGTCCTGCGGCTGGCCAAGGAATCGGCCGTCAAGGCCCATACCCAAGCGCTGAACCAGCTCAAGGCCGTCCTGCTCGCCATCGACCCGGACCTGCGCGAACTGCTCACTGGCCTGAGCAATCCTGCGCTGGTCGCCACCTGCGCGGCCCTCGATGCCGATGACCGGGGTGAGGCCGTCTTCACGATGCGAATCCTCGCCCGCAGAGTCCAGCACCTGTCCGACGAGGTCAAAGAGCTGACCCGGCGCACCACCAGGGCCGTCCGCTCCTGCCGGCCCCAGATGCTCGACCTGGTCGGTGTCGGGCCCGACAGCGCCGCGGTCCTCCTCATCGCCGCAGGTGACAACCCTGACCGGATCACTGACGAGGCATCCTTCGCCGCCCTGTGCGGCGTCAGCCCGGTCGAGCAGTCCTCCGGCAAGACACAACGACGGCGCCTGAATCGCGGAGGCAACCGCCAGGCGAATGCCGCCCTCTACCGCATCGTGATGACCCGCATACGCTGGGACGAACGCACCCAGAAGTACCTGCAGCGACGCACCGCCGAAGGCATGTCCAAGCGCGAGATCATCCGGTGTCTCGAGCGGTACGTCGCGCGCGAGCTCTACCGCCACATCCAACCCCTGGCCACCAGCCAATTTCCGTCCTTGGCTTGACGAAACATAGGGGCTTCTGTTCGTCAACCGGACCAACATGCGCGCGGCGCTGGTGCGGCTGGTCAACGCTACCTTCACCGCCCGCGACGCGGCGCGTGGTGCGGCGAGGGCACCGCCTGCGCGAGCGACTCCAAGAAGTTCGGCTCCTGGAGCTCGAACTTCATGACCGAGTGGCACCAGCGCTACCGCGGCCCCGGCGTGATGATCTACTGGCAGTGCGACCTGAAAGCCGCACAATGCGAGCAAGCGTCAGGATGGAGATAGTGACGCTTTCGACCTGTGACCAACTGGTCGATTCCCCAGCCAGCGTGCGGAGGAAGTAATTCCTCGGTGCGGAGCCTGGCCAGCAGACCGAAGGCCGAGACGACCACTGGATCGGTACGGGTCGGGGAAAGTCCGGACGGATGAACACAAGTGAACCCTTGATGAGGACTCGTAAAGATCAGCCGCCTCAGTGGAAGCTGTCGAGGCGGTACAGGAGCTACCGGGTGAGAACCCCTGCGCGACTCCGGATGCCATCTGCCATCACCGGAGTAGGTCACCGCGGCTCCCGGGTCAGAGAGGGCATCCACCCCGGACGCATCTCGCGTGTGTGGAACAGGGAAAACCCGTAGAGGTCCCTATGGGTAGGCCGGAGGCAACGAAGGCTGAACTCCTCTGCGGGAAAAGGATGGTCCGAGAAGCGAACGCCGCCACGCCGAAAGGCAAGGGGAAAGGCCGGGATCAGGGGCTCCGCCCTCCGGCTATAACCCGGCGGATACCGGGCTGGTGCCCGGGTCCGAAAGGACGCCCAAGCGGACCGGGTGGGTCTTTGAGGCACCGATGACGAATCGAGTTCACGACAGTGCAAGTTGGACAGGGAGGGCGTATGGACCAGAACACCGGACCGGTGCCCTTCTGGAACGGAGCTGTCGACGACGCCGAAGCCTGGCACCAGATCGACTGGGGCCAGGCCGACCGCGAAGTAACGAGATTGCGGCAGCGGATCTTCAAGGCCGCCCAAGCCGGTGACACCAAGAAGGTCCGAAACCTCCAGAAGCTCATGATGCGGTCGGCCGCGAACACGCTGCTGAGCGTGCGCCGGGTGACCCAGGTGAGCCGGGGGCGGAAGACCGCCGGAGTGGACGGGGAAACGGCGCTCGGCCCGAAGGAGCGGGGCCGACTGGCCCGCCAGCTCCTGCGGGACGGGGCCGCTCGTCCGCGCCCGGTGAAGCGAGTACAGATTCCGAAGGCGAATGGGAAGACGCGTCCGCTCGGTATCCCGGTCATCCGGGACCGAGTCCACCAGGCCAGGGTCAAGAACGCCCTGGAACCGGAGTGGGAGGCGCGTTTCGAGGCGCGAAGCTACGGCTTCCGCCCCGGCCGGGGATGTCACGACGCCCTAGCAACCATCTTCCAGGTGGTGGGTAAGCCCGCCAGCAACCGGAGATGGGTGCTGGATGCCGACTTGTCGGCGGCGTTCGACCGGATCGACCATGCGCACCTGATGCGGTCCATCGGCAACTTCCCGTCCAGGGACGCGATCGAAGGATGGCTTAAGGCCGGGGTAATGGACAGGGGAGTCTTCGCACCCACGGTGGAAGGCACCCCGCAAGGTGGGGTCATCAGCCCGCTCCTGCTCAACATTGCCCTGCACGGAATGGAGGAGGCGGCCGGGGTCTCCTGGAGGAAGCACCGGGATTCCCGGATCCTCAAGGAGGACTCTCCGGCGCTCGTGCGGTACGCGGACCTATGCCGAACTCGGCATAGGTCCGCTTATGCCGTGCGCCGGGTTATGCCGACTGCGGCGGCGACAGCATGACGGACCTGGGGTCTGGTTTCGAAAGCTTCAGCATAACCAGCGGCCTCCGTACGAGGCGGCTCATATCCCTGTCTGCGTAGGCGAGTTGCCTGCAGACAGGAGAAGGTCATGGATGTGATCGGAGGGCGGCGCCGTGGGCCGGTGCCGCTGGTGGTGACGGGACCGTTGTCTCCGTACGAGTCGCTGGTGCGTACGGAGCTGGTGTCCCGGGGGTACGCGGCGTCGTCGGTGAGGGACGCGGTGCGCATGATGCGGCGCCTGAGCCTGTGGATGGATCGGCGTGAGCTCGTCGCGGCCGGGCTGACGCCGGCAAGGGTGGAAGAGTTCCTGGCTTTCCGGCGGGCGGTGTGCTCCTCGGAGCCGGTGGCCCGGCGGTCTCTGGGGGCGGTGGTCAAGGTGCTGCGGCACGCCGGCGCGGTTCCGGTTCCGGTCGAGGCCAGCGGCGACGCGGTGCAGGAGGTGCTGGCGGACTACGGTGCCTACCTGCGCGGGGAGCGGGGCTTGGCAGCCGAGTCGGTCCGCTGCTACTGCGGCCAGGCCCGCAAGTTCCTGGCTGCGCTGCCGGATCCGCTGGACGATTCGCTGGCTCGGCTGGATGCCGTTCAGGTGACCGCGTTCATGGTGCGGCACACCGCGGACGCCGGGAGTGTGTGGTCGGCGAAAGCCCTGGTGACCGCGGTCCGCTCGCTGCTGCGTTACCTGCACGTGGACGGCCGGATACCGGCACCGCTGACCGGGTCGGTTCCCGCGGTGGCGGGATGGCGGCTCGATTCTCTGCCCCGTGGACTGGAACCGCAGCAGGTGTCCGCGCTGCTGTCCGCACCGGACCCGGAGTCCCCGGCGGGACGGCGTGACAGGGCAGTACTGACGGTGCTCGCCCGTCTCGGGCTGCGCGGCGCGGAAGCCGCCGCCCTCCAGCTGAGCGACATCGACTGGCACGCGGGGGAGATCGCCGTGCGGGGCAAGGGCTCGCGCGTCGAGCGGCTGCCGCTGACCGCCGAGGTCGGCGAGGTGCTCTCGGAATACCTGGTGGAGGACCGTCCCCGGTGTTCGGCCACGGCCGTGTTTCTCACCGCCCGGGCTCCGTATCAGGCACTGACCGGAGCCTGCATCCGAGCGATCATGGGGCGGGCCTGCGAGAGGGCCGGACTGCCGCGGCTGGGAGCCCACCGGCTCCGGCACACTCTGGCCACCACCATCCTGCGGGCCGGGGCCCCGTTGCCCGAGGTCGGCCAAGTGCTCCGGCATCGCAGCCAGTTGAGTACCGCCATCTACGCGAAAGTCGACCATGAAGCCTTGCGGTCTCTGGCCCAGTCGTGGCCGGAAGACGGTGCACGGTGACCACGCTTCGACAGCACGCGGAAGAGTACCTGGCCATGCGCCGGCGGCTGGGGTTCAAGCTGACCACCTTCGGCGAGAAGCTGATGAGCTTCATCGGCTACCTGGAGCACACAGGCGCCACCGTCCTGACCACCCGGGCCGCGCTCGCCTGGGCGACGGATACGCCGCGCAGCACCGATGAAGTGCACTGGAGTCGGCGGCTGATGGTCGTGAGGATCTTCGCCCGGCACCTGAAGACCCTGGAGCCGGCGACCGAGATCCCGCCCGATGATGCCCTGCCGCATCACTACCGGCGCATCACCCCGCACCTGTTCACCCCGGCCGAGCTGGACCGCCTGCTCAAGGCGACGAGTGCCCTGAGCCCGGCCTTCCGGGCCCGCACCTGGCACACGTTCATCGGCCTGCTGGCCGTGAGCGGCCTGCGCACGTCCGAAGTCTGCGGCCTGGACCGCACCGACGTCGACCTTGCCGGTGGTCTTCTCACCGTGAGGGAGACGAAGTTCGGCAAGTCGAGGCAGGTTCCGGTGCATGCCAGCACCGTCACGGCACTGCGAAGGTATGCCCGGGAGCGTGATCTCCAGCGGCCCGTCCCGAGCACGGCGGCCTTCCTGGTCTCCACCCGCGGCACCCGGCTCGGCTCCCGCAACCTCCCGCACACCTTCGTCCAGCTGCTGTCCGCCGCGGGCATCACCGCAGATGAGGGCCACCGCAGGCCGCGTTTGCACGATCTGAGGCACACGTTCGCGACCACGACCTTGCTGCAGTGGTACCGCGACGGCGCGGACGTGCAGGCGAAGCTTCCACTGCTGACCACCTACCTCGGTCACGCCGACCCGAAGTCCACCTACTGGTATCTCTCCGGCTCACCGGAACTCCTGTCCCTGGCCGCAGCCCGTCTGGAGCACAGCTTCGGAGGCCGGCCATGAGCGACCTCGCGCCCCTGCTGCAGGGCTTCTTCACCGACAAATTGATGCTCCAGCTCCAGGCCAGCCAGCACACCATCCCGGCCTACCGGGACACCTTCACCCTCCTGCTCGGCTTCGCCGAGCAGCGCACCGGCCGACGGCCGACCCTTTTGAGCATCGCCGATCTGGACGCACCGACAATCGGCGCGTTCCTCCAGCATCTGGAAACCGTCCGCGGAAACACCGCGGCGACCCGCAACGTCCGGCTCGCCGCGATCCGTTCGTTCTTCCGCTACGCGGCCCTACGGGCGCCCGAGCACGCGGCGGTGATCCAGCGGGTGCTGGCGATCCCGCCCAAGCGCTTCGACCGGGCCATCGTCAACTACCTCACCACCACGGAGACCGACGCCCTGGTCGCAGCACCGGCCCGCACCACCTGGACCGGACGCCGCGACCATGCCCTGCTCCTGACCGGCATCCACACCGGACTGCGCGTCAGCGAGCTGACCCGGCTCACGCTCCAGGACGTCCATCTGGGCTCCGGCCCTCACCTGCGCTGCCATGGCAAGGGACGCAAGGACCGGTGCACCCCGCTGACCAGCGATACCGCCAAAGTGCTCAAGGCCTGGCTCAAGGAACGAGGCGGCGAGCGAAGCGATCCGCTGTTCCCGACTCGCCGCGGCACCCCGCTCAGCCGGGACGCCGTCGAACGCCTCGTCGCCAAGCACACCCGGACCGCCGCAGCCACCTGCCCGTCCCTGGCCGACAAGCACGTCACCCCGCACACCCTGCGGCACAGCACCGCAATGGCACTCCTTCACGCGGGAGTCGACGTCTCCGTGATCGCCCTCTGGCTCGGCCACGAATCAACTGAAACCACACAAATCTATCTGCACGCCGACATGACCATCAAAGAACGTGCGCTCGCGCGCACGGCTCCCGCCGACAGCACCCCCGGACGTTTCACCGCTCCGGACAACCTACTGGCGTTCCTCAAGACACTCTGAGTCGCAGGCCAGGGATTATGCCGACCACTCCGAGGCAGGCACAGAGCTCGTCATGCTGTCGCCGCCGCAGTCGGCATAACCCGGCGCACGGCATAAGCGGACGACTGCGTGGTCATCTGTCACACGGAGCAGGCCGCGCACGAGACGTACCGGCGGTTGAAGGAATGGTTCACACCCAGAGGTCTGGCTTTCAATGAGGAGAAGACGAGAGTCCGACACCTCACGGACGGCTTCGACTTCCTCGGGTGCACCATCCGGACATACGCCAACGGCTACACCCTCGTGACGCCGAGCAAGGACGCGGTGAAGAGGGCCAGGGAACGTATCCGGGACATCGCCCGGACGAACCGGGGTAACCCTGCGGGTCTGCTGATCCGTCAGATGAACTCGTTCGTCCGGGGCTGGACCATGTACTACCGCCCCTGGAGCTCCAAGAGGGCCTTCACGGACATCGATCGGATCCTGTTCGGCCAGTTGTGGAACTGGGCGTGCAGACAGCATCGGCGGAAGGGAAGGCAGTGGGTCGCGGCCCGGTACTGGGACAAGCGGGTTCCCGGGAGTGAGAACCGCTGGATCTTCGGCGAAGATTCGGTGCACATCAAGCCCGCCGCGATGACCAGGATCGTCCGGCACGCGCCGGTCCTTGGGACCCATTCCAAGGATGACCCGGCGCTGGTCGGCTACTGGGCCGAGCGCGCAGCCAGACGGACAACGCTGGGACTGGAGAACAAGTTCGTCCAGACCCTCGCCGTCCGCCAGAAAGGCCGATGCGCACGATGCGGCCTCGATCTCGTTGAAGGAGCCGAGTTCGAACCGGACAACGTCCACGACTGGGTGTCCTGGTTCGACGCCGTCCGCCGGACGCTGAACGTGCACCACATCGTGCACCGCAAGCACGGCGGCGGGAACGACCTCAAGAACCTCGAACTCCTGCACTCGCAATGTCACCAGCAGCATCACGCGCTCGAAGGCGCCGATGCGGGCAGGCCCACGTGACCTGCTTGAGCCGTGGTGCGGGGAAATCCGCTCGCCCGGTTCTGAGGGGGCCGGGGTCCCAGCAATGGGCCCCGGCTACCCGACCGTCGAGAAGAAGTCGCTATGCGTCTACAGCCAGCTCAAATCCTGCTCGGCCTCCGAGATCGCCACGATGATCGAGGGCGTGCTGCGGCACTGCACGGACGTGGAGATCCACCGGCAGTACACCGACACGCACGGCGCTTCCATCGTCGGGTTCGCCTTCGCCCCCATGCTCGGCTTCAACCTGCTGCCCCGGCTGAAGAACGTCGGCTCGGCCAGGTTGTACCGGCCGGCGGCCGGTCAGGACGAGAAGTGGCCGAACCTGGCGCCGGTGCTGTCCACCAAGACGATCGACTGGGACCTGATCCGCCAGCAGTACGACCAGACCGTGAAGTACACCACCGCCCTGCGCCTGGGCACCGCCGAGGCCGAACGGGTCCTGCGGCGCTTCACCCGAGGCGGCCCGAAGCACCCCACGTACCGGGCGATCGAGGAACTGGGACGCGCGGTGCGTACGGCGTTCATCTGTGACTACCTCGCCGACGCCGACCTGCGGCGCGAGATCAACGACGGGCTCCAGGTCGTGGAGAACTGGAACAGCGCAAACCACGACCTGTTCTACGGCAAGGACGGCGACCTGACCGGCTCCGACAAGGAGTCCCAGGAAGTCTCGATGCTGGCCCTGCACCTGCTCCAGTCGGCGCTGGTGCACGTCAACACCCTGCTCCTCCAGGACATCCTGAGCGAGGAGAAGTGGCAGAAGCGGCTCACCGACGCCGACCGACGGGCGCTGTCCCCGCTGTTCTGGACCCATGTGAACCCCTACGGCCGGTTCGAGCTGGACATGAACTCCCACCTCGACCTGGCCGCCGCGGCGGCCATGGTGCCCGGCCCCCGCACCGCGTCCGACACGCAAAGGACCGAACCGGCGGCGGAGGGTGCGGCCGGGTCGGCATCTTGAAGACCCGTCCCCGGCCTCGCTTCCCGGGCGGCTGGATCGTTGACCTTCGGTGAGGCGCCGGGCCGGGGAGGGGGCCGGGTACGGGAGCCTGACGCGAAGGCCGGTCAGGCGGTGGGGATGACGTAGGCGCGGGCGAAGTGGGTGCCGATGCGGGCCTCGTGGAGGTGGCTGACGATGGCGCGGTCGCCTTCGACGCCCATGACGACGTGGAGGTGGACGAAGCCGTTGCGGATCTCGCCAGGCAGGTCGTACGGGCGCGGGTGCGGCTTCAGACCGGTGCGATGCTTCAGGAGGGCGGGTTCGTCTCCGAGCTCACGGCCGATGAGACCGACCGCACGTGGGCCGGGTGCGTCAGCGGCGCGCGGCCGGTCGACGAGGCGTTGGGGATGGTGGGGTTGGGCGGCCGGGCGGGTGCGGGTCAGCCAGCTCTCCGGCGGTGAGCGCTGACAGATGGATCTGGCGTTCGCGCTGCTGGGTCGGCCGCGGGTGCTGTTCCTGAACGAGCCGACGGCTGGGTTCGATACCCAAGGAAGTGGAACGGTCCAGCGCCACTAGCTGGCTTGGATCGCTACTTGACGAAACAAGGTACCTTTCCTAGCCTTCTTTCATGGGCACAACACACGATCCCCAACTGCTCAAAGGGGTGCTGTCGCCGCTGCTGCTACGGCTGCTCGCCGAACGCGAGTCGTACGGCTACGAGCTGGTGCAGCGGCTGCGAGCTGCCGGGTTGTCGGGCATCTCCGACGGCACGGTCTACCCGGCGCTGTCACGGCTGGAGCGGGAGGAGCGCATCATCTCCCGGCTGGTCGCGTCACGCTCCGGCCCGGCCCGCAAGTACTACCGCCCCACCGCCAGTGGCTACGCCGCCCTGGTCGAGGCGACCGCGGACTGGCTGGCGCTGGCCGCCACGGTCAACGGTGTGCTGTCGCGCCCGGTCCCGCCCACACCCGCTCCGCCGACCGAGGAGACATGAGATGGCCCATACCCTGACGGCGATCGACCGGCTGCGCATTGAGTACGCGGTGTGGCGGCTCGACAGCCTCCTCCATGACCTGCGTTGGCGTTCCCGCGTGGCCAAGCGCCGCGAGGTCCGCGCCAACCTGCACGCCGCCGCGGCCGACGTCGGGACCACCGAGGCGCTGCGCCAGTTGGGCGGGGTACGGCGGCTGGCCGCCGAGTACCTGGCTGCCGAGTACGGCGACTGGGGCCGGCGCCCCACCTGGACGACCGGGGCGGTGTGCATGCTCGTTGTCCAGTTCGGCAGCTACGCGCTGATCGAGGCCGGCCGGTCGGCCTTCACCGCCGGTGTTCTCGCCGCCCACCCGCAACCGCAGGGCACGTACCACTGGGCCGGGATCCCGTACCTGAGCGACGACGCCACGGTCACCTTCACCGGCGCCGGCCACTCCTCGCTGGGCGGCGCCTATACGCCCCTGGTCTACCTGGGCATGCTCGCCGCCTTCGTCGCCGGCGGCCGACTGTGGCGCCTCCTGCCCCCCGGACGCCGCCACCAAGCCACCACCATGTCCGCTGAGCCCGCGGAACGTACCCGATGAAGCGTCTCCTGCTCACACTCATCCTGTCCACGGCGGTGCTCGCCTCTGGTGCGGCACCCCCCGCCGTCGTGTGGCCGGCGGCGTCGGCGCCCGCGGTCGACCTGCGCGACGCGCTCCGGCCGGTCGTCGCCGCCGGCGCCCCGGGCGCCATCGCTCTCGTGGGAGACGGCCGCCGCACGCACAGCGCGGCGGTCGGTACAGCCGACCTCGGCACCGGCGGGCGCATGCGGACCGGCGACCACGTCCGCATCGGCAGCGTCACCAAGACCTTCGTGGCGGTCGTCGCACTGCAGCTCGCCGCCGAGAACCGGCTGGACCTCGACGACCCGGTCGGCCGATGGCTGCCCGGGGTGCTGCCCTACGCCGACCGCATCACCGTCCGCCAGCTGCTCAATCACACTAGCGGCGTCCCCGACTACGTCGACAAGCTCCTGCAGTACAACGCGACCCAGCCCGGCACGCCGTGGCTGCGCCACTGGGAGCCCCGCGAGCTGGTCGGCTTCGTCGCCGGCGACCCGCCACTGTTCGCCGGCGGCAGCGGATGGCAGTACTCCAACACCGACTACATCCTCGTCGGCATGATCGTCGAGAAGGTTACGCACCGGTCGCTGGCCGGCGAGGTCGACCGACGGGTGATCGACCGGCTCCGGCTGCGTGACACGTCGTTTCCCACTGACGACCCGACCCTGCCCCGTCCCGCCGCCCGCGGCTACGTGGACCCGGGCCCGGCCGCGGCGCCGGTCGACGTCACCGAGTACAACCCCACGGCACTCTGGGCTGCCGGCGCCATGGTGTCCACAGCGGGCGACGTGGCCCGGTTCTACCGGAACCTGCTCGGCGGCCGACTGCTGCCCGCGCCCCAGCTTGCACAGATGCTGACCTTCGTCGACGCCGACGGCTTCGGCTACGGCCTGGGCATCGCCCGCATCCCGACCCCGTGCGGCCCGGCCATCGGGCACGACGGGGCTGTGCCCGGCTTTGCCGCGAACGCGTTCGCCAGCCCCGACGGGCATCGACAGGTCGTAGTCACATCGAACCTTTCCCCGGGTCGACAGGCCCAGGTCCAGGAAACGTTGGTGTCGACGCTCTTCTGCAACCACGAACGACAGGTCGGACCAGCATGACAAGGCGGTGAGCTCGCGAAGGGCTCTTCCACCCAGGGCAGCCACTGCTGGTGCATGGCCCCGATCCGGCAGCCGGGGTGCCGGATCGGCGGGGCCGTGTTTCATAGGTGGTCGCTCGTGAAACACTCTGCCGCGCAGCCCGCGTCCAGCGGGTTCCCAGTTTCATGGGTTGTTGCAGATGACTCGACGGCCTTGAGCTTGTTCCGCTTTGACGGACACCATCGGTGTGGTGGTCAGGCTGCGAGTGCGGCCTCGTATTCGGCGGGACTGCGGTAGCCGAGACTGCTGTGCAGTCGGTGCAAGTTGTACCAGCCCTCGATGACCCCGTTGCTCAATTGGGTGAATGCGTCTGATCTCCGCCTTGGTGGGTGGTGGAGGGGTGGAGTCTGAGGTCGGGGGCTTGGGTCGCGAGCCCGCCTCGATCTCGGGACGGAGGGGCTGGGTGTCGATGCGGGCGGACTCGGGTCGGGAGGTGCCTGAGGGAACGCGGGTGGTGGCCTGGGCAGCGTTTCCCAGGGGGTGTCTGGCGATGCGGGTACGGGACGCGCTCGGTCCACTGTTCGACGACGAGGTCTTCAGGTCCGCTTTCGGCGTGCGTGGCCGCCCCGGTGTCGCTCCGGGCCAGCTGGCGCTGGTCAGCGTGCTGCAGTTCGCGGAGAACCTGACCGACCGCCAGGCGGCCCACGCGGTGCGCGCGAGAATCGATTGGAAGTACCTGCTTGGCCTCGATCTGGCAGACCCGGGCTTCGATTTCACCGTGCTGACGGGGTTCCGCGACCGTCTCCTGGCCCACAGTCTGGAAGAGGAGATCCTGGATCTGCTGCTGGAACGGCTCACGGAGCTGGGGCTGGTGGCAGGCCGGGGCCGACAGCGCACCGACTCCACGCACGTGCTTGCCGCGGTGAGGGACCTCAACCGCCTGGAGTTCGTCGGCGAGACGCTGCGAGCCGCGCTCGAGGCCGTCGCCGTCACCGCACCCCAGTGGCTCGCGTCCTGGATGCCCCCGGCCTGGCAGAAACAGTACGGGGCCCGCATGGACTCCTATCGGCTGCCAAGTGATGAGAACGAGCGGACCCAGCTCACCTGGCGCATTGCAGCCGACGGCTACCTGTTCCTTGAGACGGCCTTCGCGTCAGCCGCTCCCGACTGGCTGCGGGAGGTGCCCGCGGTCGGCATCCTTCGGACAGTGTGGCTGCAGCAGTTTCAGCGGACGGTCATGGACGGGGTGCAGGAGGTGGCCTGGCGGGGGAAGAATGATCTCCCGCCCAGCAGAGCGAGGATCACCTCGCCTTACGACCCCGACTCCCGCAACGCCGTCAAGCGCGGCTCAGCCTGGGACGGCTACAAGGTCCACTTCACCGAGACCTGCGACGCCCAGGAGAGCGGCCGACCCCACCTGATCACTCACGTCGTCACCACGGACGCCACAGTCGGCGACCCCGTGGTCGTCGACGAGATCCACGACCGGCTCCATGCCAAGCACCTGCTGCCCGGCGAACACCTGATGGACGCCGGATACATCTCCGCGGAGCTCCTGCTCACCGCGCCCAGCCAGCGCGGTGTCCGCGTCATCGGCCCGGTCAGGCCGCACACCCGTCACACTGTCCAGGCCGCCGGCTACGGCAAGACATCCTTCACCATCGACTGGGACGCGCGACAGGCGACCTGCCCCAACGGCGCGAACAGCCGTTACTGGACCGAAGGACTCGACAACAACCAGCGGCCCGCGATCCGCATCCGGTTCGCCACCGAGACCTGCGGGCCTTGCCCGGCTCGCGCGCAGTGCACCAGCTCCACCCGCTACGGCCGACAACTCACCGTCCGCCCGCAAGATCAAGACGCCGTCCTCGAACGCGTCCGAGCCGAGCAGGAAACCGAGGAGTGGAAGGCCGTCTACGCGATCCGCTCCGGCGTGGAGGGCACAATCCACCAGGCCGTCACCGCCACTGGCGCTCGCCGCACCCGCTACGCAGGACTGCGGAAGACCGCCCTCGCACACATCCTCACAGCCACCGCCATCAACCTCATCCGCATCGATGCCTGGTGGACCGGGCAACCACTCGCCCCAACCCGGACATCACACCTCGCTGCCCTCGACCTTGCCGCATAAGCAATTGGGCAACGGGGTCCCTCGATGAAGTCGAAGATCGCGGTGCGGGCCGCGGCCCGACTGGGCCAGGGGCTGGTGCCGAGCAATTCCCGTTTGATGGTGGCGAAGAACGACTCGGCGAGTGCGTTGGCATTCACCGTCGAATGCGCTCGTTCCCCGCGTTGACGATGGACGCGTGCGGTTGGTCCATCCGTTTCATCCCCGGTGCGGTGAGGCTTTCGAGTTCCTCGAGCGGTTCAACTCGTGGCGCGGAGATGTGGTGTTGGTCCTCGACGGGCAGGGCCGCAGGTGTTCGTTCCCGCTGGAGTGGACTGATATGGCGCCGGTGGATGCGTTCGTCGCGGCGGCCCGCGGCGGTTGTCCGTATCGGACTGGGGATCTGGTCGAGTTGGCGGATCTGGTGGCCCGGTTGCTGTCTGGGAGCCGGAACGGTGTCGCGGAGATGACGCCGTGATCGTCGTGGGATTGAGGCCGCTGGCGGGGGCGCTCACAGGTGCCGCTGGGGGCGTGCGGAGGCTCGGGATGGTCCGTGACCTGCTTCTTCCGCTTCTCTGCTCGGCCTTCGCGCTCTTGGCCCCGGTGGTGGGCGGTCTGATTCTGGGGACATCGGGATCGACGGGGAGGCGCGATGAGCCAGACGGCAGGCAAGAAGGCTGCACTGAAGGAGTTCCGGGCGCTCAATCCGCGGCCCGAAGCCGTGACCGACGAGGGCTTCGCCGCTTGTCCGTTCCTGGACCCGGACGATGTGGTGCAGGTCAAGTACGAGATGGTGCGACGGGTGAGGGTGGACAAGGTCCCCGTGGCCCAGGCCGCGGCGGCTTTCGGGTTCTGCCGGCAGACCTTCTATGTGATCGCTGCCGCGCTGGACGCGGGCGGGCCGGCCGCGCTGGTGCCGGGCAAGCCGGGCCCGAAGGGACCGCGCAAGCTCACCGAGGACGTCATGGAGTTCGTCGAACAGCTCAGGGCCGGCGATGCGTCCCTGCGGCCGGGCCGGCTGGCGGACGCGGTCCTCGAGCGGTTCGGGATCACCGTTCATCCGCGGTCGGTGGAAAAAGCCCTGGCCAGGCGGCGCGAGCCGCGTGCTTCGGAGGAAGCCCACCGCTGCTGACGAGGCAGCGGTGGAGGTGGGCGGGGCCGAGGTGGCCCGGCGGTATGAGGACCTGCGGGCCGCGGTCCTCGGCGGTGTCGACCGGGGATCGCGACATGGCTGGGCGGTGCTGGCCCGCTCCGGCATGGCCGCCTGGATCAATGCAGTCCTGCGAATCCCCATTCCATTACCAGCCGTTCGGCACGAGCCGTCGGCGCCGGTCGCCGTGGCAGGCGAGTTGGTGGAAGTGTTGGCGCGCATGGCATGGACGGCGGCCGGGGGCTGCCGCAGCGGATAACCACAGCGACGCGGCGAGGAGGGTGCGGTGAGTATCGAGCAGACCGGGAAGGTCACGGCGGAGCATCTGCGGCGGGACGCGTATCTGTATGTGCGCCAGTCCTCGCTCAAGCAGGTCGTCAACAACAGCGAGTCCACCCAGCGGCAGTACGCTCTTCGCGGCCGGGCCGTCGCGCTGGGCTGGGAGGACTCCCAGATCATCGTGATCGATTCCGATCAGGGCCGCTCCGGGTCCTCGGCGGCGGGCCGGGACGGCTTCCAGCACCTGGTCGCCGAGGTCTCCATGGGGCATGCCGGGATCGTCCTGGGACTCGAGGTCTCCCGCCTGGCCCGCAACAACACCGACTGGCATCGGCTGCTCGAGATCTGTGCGCTGTCCGGGACGCTGATTCTGGACGAGGACGGCCTCTATGATCCGCGGACTTTCAACGACCGGCTCGTGCTGGGCCTGAAAGGCACCATGTCGGAGGCCGAACTCCACCTGCTGGCAGCCCGGTTGCGGGGCGGGCAGCTGGCCAAGGCCCGCCGCGGCGAGCTGAAGCAGGGCCTGCCGGTCGGCTATGTCCACGACTATGCCGACCGGATCGTCAAAGATCCCGACGCCTCGGTGCGGGCCGTCGTCGAGCACGTCCTGGACCTCTTCGCGGCCACCGGATCGGCCCGCCAGGTCGTCAAGGCCTTCGCCGCCGACCGTCTCACCTTCCCCTCCCGCATCCGCACCGGCCCTCGCAAGGGCCAGTTGATCTGGGGCCCGCTCAAGCACTGGCAGGTCCTCAATGTGCTCCACAACCCGCTCTATGCAGGGGCGTTCTGCTATGGACGGCGCAAGGTCGAGCGCAGTCCGGACGGCAAGACCCACATCCGGCTGCTGCCCCGCGAGCAGTGGGACACCCTCATCCAAGATCACCACGAGGGCTATGTGACCTTCGCCCGGTGGGAGACGAACCAGAGCGCACTCGCCGCCCAGGCCGCCTCCCGCGGCCTGGAGC
Source organism: Streptomyces sp. NPDC005728 (assembly GCF_040630895.1). Lineage (NCBI taxonomy): Bacteria > Bacillati > Actinomycetota > Actinomycetes > Kitasatosporales > Streptomycetaceae > Streptomyces > Streptomyces sp. NPDC005728. The sequence continues at coordinate 951 of NZ_JBEXYL010000125.1, read as the reverse complement.
GGACCGCGACCGCACCAAGGGAAGGGCCCGCGCTGCTGCAGGGCCTGGTGATCTGCGGCCGCTGCGGCCGGCGCATGACCATCGCCTATCACCTGCGGCAAGGCCGCGAGGTCTCCGACTACCGGTGCATGACCCACGCCATCCAAAACGGCGGCAAGGTCTGCCAGCGCATCCCAGGCCCCGGCATCGAACAGGCCATCGTCACCCTGCTGTTGGACGAGCTGACCCCGCTCGCCGTCGAAGCCGCCCTGAAAGTCACCGACCGCCTCGCCGCCCAAGCCGCCGAGGCCGACCGGCTCCGCTCCACCCACCTCCAGCGCGCCCAGCACCACGCCGACTTGGCCAAACGCCGCTATCTCGCGGTAGATCCGGACAACCGTCTCGTCGCCGACAGCCTGGAAGCGGACTGGAACGCGGCCCTGCGCGAGGTCGCCGCGGCTCGCAAGGACATCGAACGCGCCCGGATCGAAGCCGAACCCGTCAACGAGGCGCTGCGGGAGAAACTGGCCCACCTCGCCGGCGACGTGCACCGGCTCTGGCACGACCCCGACACCCCGATGCGGGAACGCAAACGCATCGCCCGCCTGCTGATCACGGACGTCACCCTCACCAAGGCCGAACGGATCACCGCCCAGGTCCGGTTGTCCGGCGGCCGGCACCACACCCTCGACCTGCCCCTCCCTCTCGGCGGCGGGAAACTGTGGCAGACCCCGAAACCCGTCGTCGCCGCTATCGACACCCTTCTCGAGGACCACACCGACGCGGAGATCGCCGACATGCTCAACCAGCGCGACCTGACCAGCGGCAAGGGCCTGCCCTTCCACCGGCTCCTGGTCCGCGACATCCGCCAGGACTACCAGCTCACCAGCCGCTTCGACCGGCTGCGGGACCGCGGCCTGCTGACCGCCCACGAACTGGCCGAACTCCTCGGCGTCAGCGTCCCCACCGTCT
>NZ_JBEXYL010000124.1:0-20267 GCF_040630895.1 Streptomyces sp. NPDC005728 | reverse complement strand
GGAAGATCGGCAGCGGCATCAGGGTCGGCGTCTCGTCGGACGCGTAACCGAACATCAGGCCCTGGTCGCCGGCGCCCTGCCGGTCCAGCTCGTCCTCGTCACCCTCGACCCGCGACTCGTAGGCCGTGTCGACGCCCTGCGCGATGTCCGGGGACTGCGCGCCGATCGACACCGACACGCCGCAGGAGGCGCCGTCGAAGCCCTTCTTCGAGGAGTCGTAGCCGATCTCCAGGATCTTGCTGCGGACCAGGGTCGCGATGTCCGCGTACGCCTTGGTCGTGACCTCGCCGGCCACATGCACCAGGCCGGTGGTGATCAGCGTCTCGACGGCGACCCGGGAGGTCGGGTCCTCGCGCAGAAGCGCGTCGAGAATGGTGTCGCTGATCTGGTCAGCGATCTTGTCGGGGTGACCCTCGGTCACGGACTCCGAGGTGAACAGGCGACGGGACACAACGCTCCCTGTGGTTGCAGCGGCTGCTGGCTGATCATTGGCGGACCACGGCGGGAGCTGCGCCCGGCGTCGTCCGACAACAGTTTATCGGTCGTGCTCGGCCATCGGGCCACCTGTCTCGCCTCTCGGGAGCGCTGTGACCTGCGGCACGGGCATTCTGCACAATGCCGAGCGGCCTTGGCCAGGGCCGCCACGCGACATCGTCGTACGGAAAGAGCGGTCGAACGGCCGAATCAAATGTGCCCGGACGGGGGAACCCGATCAGCCCAGTCGCGTCGCCACGAGGTCCCAGACGATGTCCGCGAGGGCCTCTTTCGGGCCGTGCGGTACGGGGGTCTCGCTGCCGTCGGCGCCCAGCACCAGGGCCTCGTTCTCCTCCGAACCGAAGGTCTTGCGCTCCCCCACCTCGTTGACGACGAGGAGATCGCAGCCCTTGCGGGCGAGCTTGGTACGGCCGTTGGCGAGGACGTCGTCGGTCTCCGCGGCGAAGCCGACGACGACCTGTCCGAGGCGGGGACGGTCGGCCGAGATCTCCGCGAGGATGTCCGGATTCCGCACCAGGACGACCGGGTCGGGCTCCTGGCCGTCCTTCTTCTTGATCTTTCCGGAGGCGTAGTTCGCGGGGCGGAAGTCGGCGACGGCGGCGGCCATGACCACGGCGTCGGCGTCCGCTGCCGCCTTCAGAACCGCCTCGCGCAGCTGGACCGCGGTGCCCACCGGAACGACGTCGACGCCGGCCGGGTCGGGCAGGCCGGTGTTGGCCGCGATCAGGGTCACCCGGGCGCCGCGGGCCGCGGCTGTGCGGGCGAGGGCGTAGCCCTGCTTGCCGGAGGAGCGGTTGCCGAGGAAGCGGACCGGGTCGAGGGGCTCGCGCGTGCCGCCGGCCGAGACGACGACATGGCGGCCCTCGAGGTCGGGCTCGGTGACGCCACGGGCCAGCACCCGGCGGCAGACCTCGAAGATCTCCACGGGGTCGGGCAGCCGGCCCTTGCCGGTGTCGACACCGGTGAGGCGGCCGACCGCGGGCTCGATGACGACAGCACCGCGGCGGCGCAGCGTGGCCACGTTCTCCTGGGTGGCGGGGTGCTCCCACATCTCGGTGTGCATGGCCGGGGCGAAGACGACCGGACAGCGAGCGGTCAGGAGCGTGTTGGTCAGCAGGTCGTCGGCGAGGCCGTGGGCGGCCTTGGCGAGCATGTCGGCGGTCGCCGGGGCGACGACGACGAGCTCGGCGTGCTGGCCGATACGGACGTGCGGGACCTCGTGGACGTCGTCCCAGACCTCGGTGGAGACGGGGTTGCCGGACAGGGCGGACCAGGTGGCGGCGCCGACGAACTGCAGCGCGGAGGAGGTGGGCACCACGCGCACGTCGTGGCCCGACTCCGTGAACCTTCTCAGCAGCTCGCACGCCTTGTACGCGGCGATCCCGCCACTGACCCCCAGAACGACCTTGGGCTTGTCCACCGTCTCTCCCCGGCTCGGCAACGTACGGGACCATCACACACCACAGGCCCGGCAGAAGCGCTGCCGGGCCTGTGGATAAAGCAACTGCGATCTGAAAGTACTACTGCACCGGGCCCTCGATGGCCTCGGAGGTCAGCAGGCCGGCGTTGATCTCCCGCAGGGCGATCGAGAGCGGCTTCTCGTGGACGTGGGTGTCGACGAGCGGACCGACGTACTCGAGGAGGCCCTCGCCGAGCTGCGAGTAGTACGCGTTGATCTGGCGGGCACGCTTGGCCGCGTAGATCACGAGGCTGTACTTCGAGTCGGTGGCCTCGAGGAGCTCGTCGATCGGCGGGTTGATGATGCCCTCGGGCGCGGTGATGGAAGAGGACACGCTCTACCTTCCGATGGGTGGGAAAGAATCAGTCGGTGTGACCGGTCTGCGCACACAGCGTGCAGCGGTCACGATCACACAACGTCCATCAAGGCTAGCAGCTCGCTCGCCACGTCCTCGACGGAGGTGTTGACCAAGGTCACGTCGAACTCCGGCTCCGCCGCCAGCTCGGTCCTCGCCGCCTCCAGGCGACGCTCGATGACCTCGGGCGGTTCGGTCCCCCGCCCGGTGAGCCTGCGCACCAGCTCCTCCCAGGAGGGCGGAGCCAGGAACACCAGCTGGGCGTCGGACATCGACTCGCGGACCTGCCGGGCACCCTGGAGGTCGATCTCCAGCAGCACGGGCTCGCCGTTCTCCAGCCGCTCCAGCACGGCCGTGCGGGGCGTGCCGTAGCGGTTACCGGCGAACTCGGCCCACTCCAGCAGCTCACCGTTGGCGATCAGCTTGTCCATCTCCTCGTCGGTGACGAAGAAGTAGTGGACTCCGTGCTGCTCACCGGGGCGCGGCTTGCGGGTGGTCGCCGACACCGAGAGCCAGACCTCGGGGTGTTCCTTGCGCATATGGGCGACGACCGTGCTCTTGCCGACCCCCGAAGGGCCGGAGAGCACGGTCAGCCGCGGACGTTCACTCATGCAGCGATTATTCCAGCAATCCCGGGGTGCCCGGGACGCCCGGTCCGGCAGGCGCCGGACTCAGGAGCCGGTGCTGCCGAACTCACGCTCCAGGGACGCGATCTGGTTGGACCCGAGACCGCGCACGCGGCGGCTCTCGGAGATGCCCAGACGCTCCATGATCTGCTTGGCGCGGACCTTGCCCACGCCCGGCAGGGACTCGAGCAGCGCGGAGACCTTCATCTTGCCGATGACGTCGTTCTCCTGGCCCTGCTTGATGACCTCGTGCAGGGAGGCGCCGGAGTGCTTGAGTCGATTCTTGACCTCGGCCCGCTCCCGGCGAGCCGCGGCGGCCTTTTCGAGCGCGGCTGCGCGCTGTTCAGGGGTAAGGGGCGGAAGAGCCACGCCTACGTCACCTCGGATGTCGAACTGTCGGATACGGACCGGTGAGGAACCTAGTCGCCCCACACCTGGGGAGCTACGAGCAACACGCTGCCCGTTCTCCCCCACTGCCTTGACGGCGTGGGAGGTGCCCCCACTGCTCGGAGACTAGCGGGCAAGTCCGCCAGAGTCAGCGAGAACAGCGGAAAAGTACTGGTCAGCCGCCGCCAGGACGGACATTTCAGACATACTGCCCTCGATTTGAGGATGTATTCACACTCAAGTCGCCCTGGTGACGTCCGCCGGAGCGCCCGCCGGAGATCTCAGCCGTCGCCGAGGGCGGCCCGGATCTCCTCCGCGAAGCGTTCCGTGGCTGCACGCAGCGCCGCGACGTCGGGACCGTGCCGCAGCACACCCCGGCTGACGTTCGGAACGACGTTGCGCAGCGCGGAGCCGAAGACCTTGGGAAGGTCGGCCGGTGTCGCCCCCTGCGCACCGACACCGGGCGCGAGGAGCGGGCCGTTGATGTCGAGGTCGTACGACGACAGGTCGCCCACCGTGGCGCCGACGACCGCCCCGAAGGAGCCCAGCGGCTCCTCGCCCGCGTTCTCGGCGGCCAGGTGGGCCAGCATGGTCGCGCCCACGGTGCGGCCGTCGGCGCGGACCGCGTGCTGGACCTCCGGCCCCTCCGGGTTCGAGGTGAGGGCCAGGACGAACAACCCGGCACCGCTCTCCCGGGCCAGTGCGACGGCCGGGCTGAGCGAGCCGTAGCCGAGGTAGGGCGAGACGGTCAGGGCGTCGGAGAACAGCGGGGCGTCCTTGTGCAGGAAGGCCTCCGCGTACCCGGCCATGGTCGAGCCGATGTCGCCGCGCTTGGCGTCCGTCACGACCAGGGTGCCGGCCGCGCGGGCCTCCTGGACCGCCTTCTCCAGGACGGCGATGCCGCGCGAGCCGAACCGCTCGAAGAAGGCGCTCTGCGGCTTCATGACGGCGACCCGGTCGGCCACCGCCTCGACGACCGTGCGGCTGAACCGCTCCAGACCGGCCACGTCGTCGTTCAGGCCCCACTCGGCGAGCAGGGAGGCGTGCGGGTCGAGGCCGACGCACAGCGGGCCGCGCTCGTCCATGGCGCGGCGCAGACGGGCGCCGAAGGGTTCGAGAGCACTCATGCGGTCTTCCTCACGTCGGCGCCGACCGCGTCGGCGAGGGTGGCGTACGGGCTGGTGCGCAGGCGCGCGGCGAGGCCCTTGTGGAGGGCGCGGGACCAGAAGGGGCCCTCGTAGATGAAGGCGCTGTACCCCTGGACCAGCGTGGCACCGGCCAGGATGCGCTGCCAGGCGTCCTCGGCGGTCTCGATGCCGCCGACACCCACCAGGGTGATCCGGTCGCCCACGCGCGCGTACAGGCGGCGCAGGACCTCCAGGGAGCGTGCCTTCAGGGGGGCACCGGAGAGCCCGCCGGTCTCCTTCACGAGCTTGGGTTCGGATGTCAGACCGAGGCCGTCGCGCGCGATGGTGGTGTTGGTGGCGATGATGCCGTCCAGGCCCAGCTCCACGGCCAGGTCGGCGACCGCGTCGATGTCCTCGTCCGCGAGGTCGGGCGCGATCTTCACCAGCAGCGGGACACGCCGGTTGGCGACCGTACGGTCGGCGGCCTCGCGTACGGCACTCAGGAGGGGGCGCAGGTGGTCCACCGCCTGCAGGTTGCGCAGGCCGGGCGTGTTCGGTGAGGAGACGTTCACGACCAGATAGTCGGCGTACGCTGCCAGCCGCTCGGCCGACTTCACGTAGTCGCCGACGGCCTCCGCCTCCGGGACGGCCTTGGTCTTGCCGATGTTGACGCCGACGACCGTCCTGAAGACGGGTTCGCGGGTGGCGAGGCGCGCCGCGACCGTCAGGGATCCGTCGTTGTTGAAGCCCATGCGGTTGATCAACGCCCGGTCGGCGACGAGCCGGAACAGCCGCTTCTTGGGGTTGCCGGGCTGGGCCTCACCGGTGACCGTGCCGATCTCGACGTGGTCGAAGCCGAGCATCGACATGCCGTCGATGGCGACGGCGTTCTTGTCGAAGCCCGCGGCCAGCCCGAAGGGACCGTGCATGCGCAGCCCGAAGGCCTCCGTGCGCAGCTCCTTGTAGCGGGGCGCGAGCGCGGCCGCGACGAAGGTGCGCAGCACGGGGATGCGGGCGGCGAGGCGGATCCAGCGGAAGGCCAGGTGGTGGGCCTGCTCCGGGTCCATCCGTTTGAAAACCAGACGGAAGAAAAGCTTGTACATCTCGGAAGTCCTCAGGGTCCTCATGAAGATCAGGAGTCCTCATGAAGAGGGGGACACCGTTTCCGGTGTCCCCCTCGGGGCTGCTAGTCGCGGGCCGCGGTCAGGTGTTCCGCGTGTTCCTGGAGCGAGCGGACGCCCACGTCACCGTGGTTGAGGGCGTCGATGCCCTGGACGGCCGCCGCGAGCGCCTGGACGGTCGTCAGGCACGGCACGGAGCGGGCCACCGCGGCCGTACGGATGTCGTAGCCGTCGAGGCGGCCGCCGGTGCCGTACGGGGTGTTGACGATGAGGTCGACCTCGCCGTCGTGGATGAGCTGGACGATGGTCTTCTCGCCGTTCGGACCGGTGCCCTCGGACTGCTTGCGCACGACCGTGGCGTTGATGCCGTTGCGCTTGAGGACCTCGGCCGTGCCGGAGGTGGCGAGCAGCTCGAAGCCGTGCGCGACCAGCTCACGCGCCGGGAAGATCATCGAGCGCTTGTCGCGGTTGGCGACCGAGATGAACGCGCGGCCCTTGGTGGGCAGCGGGCCGTAGGCGCCCGCCTGCGACTTGGCGTACGCCGTGCCGAAGACGGAGTCGATGCCCATGACCTCGCCGGTGGAGCGCATCTCCGGGCCGAGGATGGTGTCGACGCCGCGGCCCTGGATGTCGCGGAAGCGCGACCACGGCATGACGGCTTCCTTGACGGAGATCGGCGCGTCCAGCGGCAGCTCGCCGCCGTCGCCGGTCTGCGGCAGCAGGCCCTCGGCGCGCAGCTCGGCGATGGTCGCGCCGAGCGAGATCCGGGCGGCGGCCTTGGCCAGGGGCACCGCGGTCGCCTTCGAGGTGAAGGGGACCGTACGGGAGGCGCGCGGGTTGGCCTCCAGGACGTAGAGGATGTCGCCCGCCATCGCGAACTGGATGTTGATCAGGCCGCGCACGCCGACGCCCTTCGCGATCGCCTCCGTCGAGGCCCGCAGGCGCTTGATGTCGAAGCCGCCCAGGGTGATCGGGGGCAGGGCGCACGCCGAGTCGCCGGAGTGGATGCCGGCCTCCTCGATGTGCTCCATGACGCCGCCGAGGTACAGCTCCTCGCCGTCGTACAGGGCGTCGACGTCGATCTCGATGGCGTCGTCCAGGAAGCGGTCGACGAGGACCGGCCGGGAGGGGCTGATCTCGGTCGACTCGGCGATGTAGGAGGCCAGGCGGGTCTCGTCGTAGACGATCTCCATGCCGCGCCCGCCGAGGACGTAGGACGGCCGGACGAGGACCGGGTAGCCGATCTCGTCGGCGATCGCCTTGGCGCCGGCGAAGGTGGTGGCCGTGCCGTGCTTGGGAGCGGGCAGGCCGGCCTCGGCGAGGACCTGGCCGAAGGCGCCGCGGTCCTCGGCGGCGTGGATCGCCTCGGGCGGGGTGCCCACGATCGGCACCCCGTTGTCCTTGAGGGCCTGTGCGAGGCCCAGCGGGGTCTGGCCGCCCAGCTGCACGACCACACCCGCGATCGGGCCGGCGAGGGACTCCGCGTGGACGATCTCCAGCACGTCCTCGAGCGTCAGCGGCTCGAAGTACAGGCGGTCGGAGGTGTCGTAGTCCGTGGAGACGGTCTCCGGGTTGCAGTTGACCATCACGGTCTCGTACCCGGCGTCGGACAGCGCGAAGGAGGCGTGGACGCAGGAGTAGTCGAACTCGATGCCCTGGCCGATGCGGTTGGGGCCGGAGCCCAGGATGATCACCGCGGGCTTCTCGCGCTGCGCGACCTCGGTCTCCTCGTCGTAGGAGGAGTAGAAGTACGGCGTCTTGGCGGCGAACTCGGCGGCACAGGTGTCGACCGTCTTGTAGACCGGGCGGATGCCGAGGGCGTGCCGGACCTCGCGGACGACGTCCTCGCGCAGGCCGCGGATCTCGCCGATCTGCTGGTCGGAGAAGCCGTGCCGCTTGGCCTCGGCGAGCAGCTCGCGGGTCAGCTCCGGCGCCTCGGCCAGCTCGTCCGCGGTCTCCTTGATCAGGAAGAGCTGGTCCACGAACCAGGGGTCGATCTTCGTGTACTCGAAGACCTCCTCGGGCGTGGCGCCCGCGCGGATGGCCTGCATGACCGTGTTGATCCGGCCGTCGGTGGGGCGTACGGCCTCGCTCAGCAGCGCGTCCTTGTCGCCGGGCTCGCCGACGAAGGTGAACTGGCTGCCCTTCTTCTCCAGCGAGCGCAGCGCCTTCTGGAAGGCCTCGGTGAAGTTGCGGCCGATGGCCATGGCCTCGCCGACCGACTTCATCGTGGTGGTGAGGGTGCTGTCGGCCTGCGGGAACTTCTCGAAGGCGAAGCGCGGGGCCTTGACGACCACGTAGTCGAGCGTGGGCTCGAAGGAGGCCGGGGTCTCCTTCGTGATGTCGTTCGGGATCTCGTCGAGGGTGTAGCCGACGGCGAGCTTGGCGGCGATCTTGGCGATGGGGAAGCCGGTGGCCTTGGAGGCGAGCGCCGAGGAACGCGAGACGCGCGGGTTCATCTCGATGACGATGACGCGGCCGTCCTCGGGGTTCACCGCGAACTGGATGTTGCAGCCGCCGGTGTCGACGCCGACCTCGCGGATGACGGCGATGCCGATGTCCCGCAGGATCTGGTACTCGCGGTCGGTCAGCGTCATCGCCGGGGCGACGGTGATCGAGTCACCGGTGTGCACACCCATCGGGTCGAAGTTCTCGATGGAGCAGACGACCACGACGTTGTCGTGCTTGTCACGCATCAGCTCCAGCTCGTACTCCTTCCAGCCGAGGATGGACTCCTCCAGGAGCACCTCGGTGGTCGGCGACAGCGTCAGGCCCTGGCCGGCGATACGACGCAGTTCCTCCTCGTCGTGCGCGAAGCCGGAACCGGCGCCGCCCATGGTGAAGGAGGGGCGGACCACGACCGGGTAGCCGCCGAGCGTCTCGACGCCGCCCAGGACGTCGTCCATGGTGTGGCAGATGACCGAGCGGGCGGACTCGCCGTGCCCGATCTTCGCGTTGACGGCCTCGACCACGCCCTTGAACAGGTCACGGTCCTCGCCCTTGTGGATCGCCTCCGGCTTCGCGCCGATCAGCTCCACACCGTACTTGTCCAGCACACCGTTCTCGTGCAGCGAGATGGCGGTGTTCAGGGCCGTCTGACCACCCAGAGTGGGCAGCAGCGCGTCGGGGCGCTCCTTGGCGATGATCTTCTCGACGAACTCCGGGGTGATCGGCTCGACGTAGGTGGCGTCGGCGATCTCCGGGTCCGTCATGATCGTCGCCGGATTGGAGTTGACCAGGACCACCCGCAGACCCTCGGCCCGCAGAATCCGGCACGCCTGAGTGCCGGAGTAGTCGAACTCGGCGGCCTGGCCGATGACGATCGGGCCGGAGCCGATGACCAGGACGGACTGGATATCGGTGCGCTTAGGCACGCTGGCCCTCCATCAGGGATACGAAGCGGTCGAACAGGTAGGCGGCGTCGTGCGGGCCCGCTGCCGCTTCGGGGTGGTACTGGACGGAGAAGGCCGGCTGGTCCAGCAGCTGCAGCCCCTCCACGACGTTGTCGTTCAGACAGACGTGCGAGACCTCGGCGCGGCCGAACTTCGTCTCGCTGACCTGGTCGAGCGGCGCGTCCACGGCGAAGCCGTGGTTGTGCGCGGTGACCTCGACCTTGCCGGTCGTACGGTCCTGCACCGGCTGGTTGATGCCCCGGTGGCCGTACTTCAGCTTGTAGGTGCCGAAGCCGAGGGCGCGGCCGAGGATCTGGTTGCCGAAGCAGATGCCGAACAGCGGTGTCCTGCGCGCCAGGACGGCGGTCATCAGGGCGACCGGACCGTCGGCGGTGGCCGGGTCACCGGGTCCGTTGGAGAAGAAGACGCCGTCCGGGTCGACCGCGTAGATGTCCTCCGGCGTGGCCGTCGCAGGCAGCACGTGCACCTCGATGCCGCGCTCGGCCATGCGGTGCGGGGTCATGCCCTTGATGCCGAGGTCGATCGCGGCGACGGTGAACCTCTTCTCGCCGATCGCCGGGACGACGTACGCCTCCTTCGTCGCGACCTCCTCGTAGAGGCTCGCGCCCTTCATGTGCGGCTGGGCCTGCACGCGCTCGACCAGCTCGGTCTCGGGGGCGATCACCTCCCCGGAGAAGATGCCGGCACGCATCGAACCTCGCTCGCGCAGGTGGCGGGTGAGGGCGCGGGTGTCGATCCCGGAGATGCCGACCACGCCCTGCGCGACCAGCTCGTCGTCCAGGGAGCGCTTGGCGCGCCAGTTGGACGGCACGCGCGCGGGGTCGCGCACGACGTAGCCGGAGACCCAGATGCGGCGCGACTCGTCGTCCTCGTCGTTCCAGCCGGTGTTGCCGATCTGCGGGGCGGTCGCGACGACGATCTGGCGGTCGTACGACGGGTCGGTCAGGGTCTCCTGGTAGCCGGTCATGCCGGTGGAGAACACGGCCTCGCCGAAGGTCTCCCCCACGGCCCCGTAGGCGCGGCCGCGGAAGGTGCGGCCGTCCTCCAGGACGAGTACGGCGGGAACCTTGGCAGCTCCCCTGGTGGAGGTCGTCATCGTGCGCCTTCCGTGTTGTTGATCATCTGGTTCAGGGTGTCGACCCATTCGGTGTGCTCGGCCGCGCGGTCGGACCGGAAGCCGGAGTCGATCAGCTTGTCGCCGTGCTCCCAGGTCACCACCAGCAGTCCGCCCTCGGTGAGGACCTTGCCGGCGATGCCCTTGTCCAGCCGGGCCTCGCGCAGCGCGGCGACGGGGACGAAGAAGTCGGTCGCCCCGGGGCGTACGACCTCCAGGCCCGCGTCCGTGAGGGTCAGCTCGGCGCGGCTGCGGGTGCCGAGGCCGTGGGCCACGATGCGGTCCAGCCACTGCCCGGCGGTGGTCGAGCCGTGGTAACGGCCGCTCATCGTCAGTCTGGCCGCACCGGGCTCGTCCGGCGCGCTGGGCAGCTCGGGCAGGTCGCCCTGGAGCGTGCCGCGCCACTTCCAGCCCTCGCGCATCAGCCAGTAGATGAGCGCGACGAAGAGGGCGAGGCCGACGAGCCAGCCGATGCGGGCTCCCCAGTGGGTGACCTCGGCCGACTTCTCCGCCTCGGCCAGCAGGATTACAGGTGTCACGTGAGCTTCCCGTCGACGAGCGTCGCCTTGCCCCGCAGCCACGTGTGGGTGACACGGCCCGGCAGCGCGCGTCCCTCGTACGGGGTGTTGCGGCTGCGCGAGGCGAAGCCTGCGGGGTCCACCTGCCCACGGTATTCCGTGTCCACCAGGGTGAGGTTGGCGGGCTCACCAACCGAGACGGGACGGCCGTGGCCCTTGGCCTGGCCGATCCGCGCGGGCTTGACGGACATGCGGTCGGCGACGCCGGCCCAGTCCAGCAGGCCGGTGTCGACCATGGTCTCCTGGACCACCGAGAGCGCGGTCTCCAGGCCGACCATGCCCATGGCGGCCGCGGCCCACTCGCAGTCCTTGTCCTCGTGCGGGTGCGGGGCGTGGTCGGTGGCGACGATGTCGATCGTGCCGTCGGCGAGCGCCTCACGCAGGGCGTGCACGTCGCGCTCGGTGCGCAGCGGCGGGTTGACCTTGTAGACCGGGTTGTACGTGCGCACCATCTCGTCCGTCAGGAGCAGGTGGTGCGGGGTCACCTCGGCGGTGACGTCGATGCCGCGGGACTTGGCCCAGCGGACGATCTCGACGGACCCCGCGGTCGACAGGTGGCAGATGTGCACGCGGGAGCCGACGTGCTCGGCGAGCAGTACGTCCCGCGCGATGATCGACTCCTCGGCGACGGCCGGCCAGCCGCCCAGGCCCAGCTCCGCGGAGACGACACCCTCGTTCATCTGGGCGCCCTCGGTGAGCCGCGGCTCCTGCGCGTGCTGCGCGACGACACCGCCGAAGGCCTTCACGTACTCCAGGGCGCGGCGCATGATCACGGCGTCGTCCACGCACTTGCCGTCGTCGGAGAAGACGGTGACCCCGGCGGCCGACTCGTGCATGGCGCCCAGCTCGGCGAGCTTCCTGCCCTCCAGGCCGACGGTGACGGCGCCGATGGGCTGGACGTCGCAGTAGCCGTGCTCCTGGCCGAGCCGGTAGACCTGCTCGACCACACCGGCGGTGTCGGCGACCGGGAAGGTGTTGGCCATGGCGAACACGGCCGTGAAGCCGCCGCTCGCCGCCGCCCGCGTACCGGTGAGCACGGTCTCCGAGTCCTCGCGGCCCGGCTCGCGCAGGTGGGTGTGCAGGTCGACCAGGCCCGGCAGCAGCACCTTGCCGCCGGCCTCGACCACCTCGGCGCCCTCGGCGCTGAGGGCCGTACCCACCTCGGCGATGGTCTCGCCGTCGATCAGTACGTCCTGCGGTTCGCCGCCGAGCACCTTCGCACCACGGATCAGGATCTTGCTCATGGGTCTTACTTCTCCTCGTTGGTGCGGGCGTGGGCGACGGCGGGTTCGTTGCCGCCGAGCAGCAGGTACAGGACGGCCATCCGGATGGAGACTCCGTTCGCGACCTGCTCGACGACGGTGCAGCGGTCGGAGTCGGCGACCTCGGCGGTGATCTCCATGCCGCGGACCATCGGGCCGGGGTGCATCACGATGGCGTGCTCGGGCATCTTCGCCATGCGCTCGCCGTCGAGGCCGTAGCGCCGCGAGTACTCGCGCTCGGTCGGGAAGAAGGCGGCGTTCATGCGCTCCCGCTGGACGCGGAGCATCATCACCGCGTCGGACTTGGGCAGCGTGCTGTCGAGGTCGTACGACACCTCGCACGGCCAGGTCCCGACGCCGACCGGCACCAGGGTGGGCGGGGCGACGAGGGTGACCTCGGCGCCGAGGGTGTGCAGCAGGTCGACGTTGGAGCGGGCGACCCGGCTGTGCAGGACGTCGCCGACGATGGTGATCCGCTTGCCGGCCAGGTCCTGGCCGAGGCCGGCGTCCCGGCCGACCAGGCGGCGGCGCATGGTGAAGGCGTCGAGCAGGGCCTGCGTGGGGTGCTGGTGGGTCCCGTCGCCGGCGTTGATGACGGCGGCGTCGATCCAGCCGGAGTTGGCCAGGCGGTACGGGGCTCCGGAGGCGCCGTGCCGGATGACGACGGCGTCGACACCCATGGCCTCCAGGGTCTGGGCGGTGTCCTTCAGGGACTCGCCCTTGGAGACGCTCGACCCCTTGGCGGTGAAGTTGATGACGTCCGCGGACAGGCGCTTCTCGGCGGCCTCGAAGGAGATCCGGGTGCGGGTCGAGTCCTCGAAGAAGAGGTTGACGATCGTGCGGCCGCGCAGGGTCGGCAGCTTCTTGATCGGCCGGTCGGCGACCCGGGCCATCTCCTCGGCGGTGTCGAGGATCAGGACGGCGTCGTCGCGGGTGAGATCGGCGGCCGAGATGAGATGACGCTGCATCTGTCAGGCTCCGTAAGGCAGTTCATTCGGGAGGATTAGGGCAAACCGTGCGCGTGTCGGCACGCCGAAGCGGCCGTGCGCGCCTGACTTGCTACTGGTCGCCCGGCTTCACACCGAGCAGCACGGTGTCGCGACCGTCCTCCTCGGCGAGCTGGACCTTGACCGTCTCCCGCAGCGACGTGGGGAGGTTCTTGCCGACGTAGTCGGCGCGGATGGGCAGTTCGCGGTGGCCGCGGTCGACCAGGACCGCGAGCTGCACCGCGCGCGGGCGCCCGATGTCGTTCAGGGCGTCGAGGGCGGCGCGGATGGTGCGGCCCGAGAAGAGCACGTCGTCGACGAGGACGACCAGACGGCCGTCGATGCCGTCACCGGGGATCTCGGTGCGGGCCAGCGCACGCGGCGGGTGCATGCGCAGGTCGTCGCGGTACATGGTGATGTCGAGCGAGCCGACGGGGACCTTGCGGTCGGTGATCTGCTCCAGCTTGGCGGCGAGCCGCTGGGCCAGGTATACCCCGCGGGTCGGGATGCCGAGGAGCACCACGTCGTCGGCGCCCTTGGCGCGCTCGACGATCTCGTGGGCGATACGGGTCAGCACCCGCGCGATGTCGGGACCTTCGAGTACGGGCCGCGCATCGGACGCATACGGGTTGGCGTGCGAGTCCATACGAAACGGACCTCCTTCTCCGCCTCACGGGACGGACCTTAAAGGACGTCGGATTTGCGCCATCCACCGTAGCAGGTCCCAGGCGGCCCTCGATCACCCGGTTGGCGTAATCGGCCGCCGCTACCACGGAAGAGTCGGTGTGGACCATTCGGCTTGACGCATGAGAGTCACGCTGCGTAACCTCACAGTGAGTTACCAGCCGCGCGGCGGGAAACACAGCCGACCGCGTCGACACAGTGTCCGGGGAGCCATATGTCCAGCGAATACGCCAAACAGCTCGGGGCCAAGCTCCGGGCCATCCGCACCCAGCAGGGCCTTTCCCTCCACGGTGTCGAGGAGAAGTCCCAGGGTCGCTGGAAGGCCGTGGTGGTCGGTTCGTACGAGCGCGGTGACCGTGCCGTGACCGTGCAGCGCCTCGCCGAACTGGCCGATTTCTATGGCGTTCCGGTCCAGGAGCTTCTGCCCGGCACCACGCCGGGCGGCGCGGCCGAGCCGCCGCCGAAGCTCGTCCTGGACCTGGAGCGGCTGGCCACCGTGCCGGCCGAGAAGGCCGGCCCCCTCCAGCGCTACGCGGCGACGATCCAGTCCCAGCGCGGCGACTACAACGGCAAGGTGCTGTCGATCCGCCAGGATGACCTGCGCACACTCGCCGTCATCTACGACCAGTCCCCCTCGGTTCTCACCGAGCAGCTGATCAGCTGGGGTGTCCTGGACGCGGACGCGCGCCGCGCGGTGGCCACCCACGAGGAGAGCTGACCTCGCCACCGACTCAGCAGAAACGTGCCGCCGGGGTGGCCGGAACTGTACGGTTCCGGCCACCCCGGCGGCTTTCTGCGCGCCTTTCAGGGGGCGGACGTACGGATACGCCGGAGGGCCCGCAGCGCGACCGCTGCGGGCCCTCCGGCGTATCGTCGTACCGGCTTACGCCTCGTCCCGGCGCAGCGACGGCTTCAGTTCCTTGAGACGGCCGAGCAGGCCGTTCACGAACGAGGGCGACTCGTCCGTGGAGAACTCCTTCGCCAGCTGCACCATCTCGTCCAGGACGACGGCGTCCGGGGTCTCGTCCACCCAGATCAGCTCGTAGGCACCCAGGCGCAGGATGTTGCGGTCGACGACCGGCATCCGGTCGAGCGTCCAGCCCACCGCGTACTGGGCGATCAGCTCGTCGATGCGCCGCGCGTGCTCCGCGTAGCCCTCGACCAGCTGCATCGTGTACTCGCTCACCGGCGGCTGCCGGGTGTCGGCCCGGGAGAGCCGGATCCAGTCCGCGAGGACCGTCAGGACGTCGGCTCCGCGCTGGTCGCCCTCGAAGAGGATCTGGAAGGCACGCTTGCGGGCCGTGTTGCGAGCAGCCACGGTTAGCTGTTCACCCGGCCGAGGTAGTCGCTCGTACGGGTGTCGACCTTGATCTTCTCACCGGTGGTGATGAAGAGCGGGACCTGGATCTGGTGGCCGGTCTCCAGGGTGGCGGGCTTGGTGCCACCGGTGGAGCGGTCACCCTGCAGGCCCGGCTCGGTCTCCTGGACGACGAGCTCGACGGCGGCCGGCAGCTCGACGAAGAGCACCTCGCCCTCGTGCTGCGCGACGGTGGCCGTGAAGCCCTCGATGAGGAAGTTGGCGGCGTCGCCGACGGCCTTGCGGTCGACCATGAGCTGGTCGTAGGTCTCCATGTCCATGAAGACGAAGTACTCGCCGTCCATGTACGAGAACTGCATGTCGCGCTTGTCGACAGTGGCAGTCTCGACCTTGACGCCGGCGTTGAAGGTCTTGTCGACGACCTTGCCCGAGAGCACGTTCTTGAGCTTGGTGCGCACGAAGGCCGGGCCCTTGCCGGGCTTGACGTGCTGGAACTCGACGACGGACCAGAGCTGGCCGCCTTCGAGCTTGAGCACAAGGCCGTTCTTGAGGTCGTTCGTGGAAGCCACGGTTGCGGAATCTCCTGGACTGACGTGGACGACCCCGGCGCACGCACCTGCCTAGAGTGCGAGCAGTTCCTTGGTCGTGATGGTGAGTAGCTCGGGTCCGCCGTCCGCCTCGGGGCGTACGACGAGCGTGTCATCGATCCGGACGCCGCCCCGGCCCGGGAGGTGGACCCCCGGTTCGACGGTGACCGGCACGCAAGCGTCCAGTTTACCCATTGCCGCGGGCGCCAGCTGCGGGTCCTCGTCGATTTCGAGTCCCACGCCGTGTCCCGTCAGCGGTGGCAGTGCCTCCGCATAGCCCGCGGAGTCCAGTACCTGACGCGCCGCGCGGTCCACCTCGCGGTAGGCGGCACCGGGCGCCAGGGACTCGCGTCCGGCCCGCTGAGCGGCGAAGACCAGGTCGTACAGCTCGATCTGCCAGTCGGCGGGCGAGGTACCGATGACGAAAGTACGGCCGATCTCGCAGCGGTAGCCGCGGTAGGTGGCGCCCAGGCAGACCGAGAGAAAGTCGCCCTCCTCCACCCGGCGGTCGGTGGGGCGGTGACCACGGCGGCCGGAGTGCGGGCCGGTGGCCACGGAGGTCGCGAAGGCCGGCCCGTCGGCACCGTGGTCGACCAGGCGCCGCTCCAGCTCCAGCGCGAGGTGCCGCTCGGTGCGGCCGACCAGGATGGACTCCAGCAGCTCGCCGAGGGCCTGGTCGGCGATCTCGGCACCGATGCGGAGGCAGGAGATCTCCTCCTCGTCCTTGACGACCCTGAGCTGCTCGACTGCTGCGCCGAGATCGGCGAGGCGCAGCCCCGGGGCGACGGAGGAGACGGCCCGGTGGCGAGCGACGGTGAGGTGGTGTTCCTCGACCGCGAGGGAATCGGCCCCCTGTGCCGCGCCGAGACCGGCTGCCGCGACCACGGGGTCCCCGCCGGTCGAGGACAGGACGTGCAGCCTCAGGGCCTCGTCGGGACGGCCCTCGGTCGGCCGGTCTTCCAGTGGGCCGGCGCAGACCAGCAGGTCGTCGCTCCTGCCGAGCAGCAGTACGGCGCCCTGCGGGGCGGCTCCGGCGAGATAGCGCACGTTGGCGGGGCGCGAGACGAGCGCTGCCGCGGTGCCGGCCGCGTTGCAGCGTTCCCTGAGCTGGGCCCGACGGGTCGCGTACACCTCTGACATGAGACGAGCGTAGGAGTTTTGCCCGGGTTGTGCCGGTTGGTGGGGGCCGAGTGGGGTCGGTGGGGGTGGTGCGGTTGTTTGCCGGGTGCGGGTGGGGGGCTTGTCGCGCAGTTCCCCGCACCCCTTCAGGTGGGGACACGCCCCCCTGCCTACCAGCTCGGTGGGCTCGCGATCGCTCGCGCCAGGACGTCGTCCAGGACCCTGGCCGTCCCCGGAATGTCCAGCTGGGAGTTGTCGATGATCGGGAGGCCCGAGCCGTACCAGCCGGCCATGCGGCCGTGGATGCGGGCGACCTCCTCGTCGGTGAGGCGGCGGTTGCCGCTGCGCTCGGCGTTGCGCTCCAGGACGATGTCGAGGCCCGGGAGGAGGACGACGGGGAGCAGGCCCGGGCCGACATGACGCTTCCAGCCGCCGAGGCCCACGACGGGGCGGTCCGGGAAGACGGCGTCGTCGAGGATGCAGGAGATCCCGTTGGCCAGGAAGTTCCTGGCGGCGAAGCCGCAGGTGCGGCGGGCCAGGCGGTACTGGGCCTCGGAGTTGTCGTTCCACCCGGACTGCGGGTTCGCGTAGCCCGAGCGGACCCATTCGCGCACGTCGTCCAGGCTGATGTGGGCGGTGGGCACCCGGCGGCGGTCCGCCCAGTACTTGGCCACGCTCGTCTTGCCCGCGCCCGCGGGGCCGATCAGCAGCACGGCGAGCGTGGTGGCCGTCGGGTCGGGGACGGCGGCCGCAGCCGGCGGCGCGGTGGGCACACCGACGGGGCCGCCGGGGGGCAGCGGCACGTGGCCGGTGGTGTCGGGCGGCGGCGGGGCGGGGGCGTGCTGCGGGGGTGCGGGCGGCACGGGACCGGAAAGGGGTGCGGGCGGCACCGGACCGGACGGGGGTGCGGGTGGCATGGGGCCGGATGGGGGCGCGGATCCCGCTCCGGCTCCCGGGAAGCCGGGTGGCGGCGGGGGCGCGGGTGCGGGACCCTGCGGGGCTCCCGGGTGGTGTGCGGCCGGCGCCCAGCCGGCGTGCGGTCCCTGCCCCGGCTGGTGGGGCGGCGGCAGCGGAGACCCCACTGCGTGCTGCATCCGTTGCCACTCCGTCTCGTACACACATTCGGCGCTGGAAGGCGGGTACGGAGCCCGCTCCCTACCGAACGGTACCGCCCCCGGCCGTCGTTTGGTGAAACGACCGGGGGCGGTCCGAAGTGCCCGGCCCGGAAGGGGAATCGGACGGAAGGAACAGCGGGGTACTTACTGGCCCACTTCTCCGTAGGCGGCGAGGAGGACGGCCGGGTCCGGGCCCTCCAGGACGGTCGGCTTGGCGAGCCCGTCGAGCACGATGAAGCGCAGCAGGTCGCCGCGGGACTTCTTGTCGACCTTCATCGTCTCCAGCAGCTTGGGCCACTGGTCGTAGCGGTAGTGCAGCGGGAGGCCGACCGATTCGAGGACGGTGCGGTGGCGGTCCGCCGTCGCCTCGTCCAAACGGCCCGCCAGACGGCCCAGTTCGGCGGCGAAGTGCATGCCGACGGCGACCGCCGCGCCGTGCCGCCACTTGTACCGCTCGTTCTTCTCGATCGCGTGGCCGAGCGTGTGGCCGTAGTTCAGGATCTCCCGCAGACCGGATTCCCTCAGGTCGGAGGAGACGACCTCGGCCTTGACCCGGATCGAGCGCTCGATCAGCTCGGCGGTGTGCGGGCCCGCCGGGGTGCGGGCGGCCTCGGGGTCGGCCTCGATCAGGTCCAGGATCGCCGGGTCGGCGATGAAGCCGGCCTTGATGACCTCCGCCAGCCCGGAGACGTAGTCGTTGACCGGGAGGGAGTCCAGCGCGGCCAGATCGCACAGCACACCGGCCGGCGGGTGGAACGCACCCACGAGGTTCTTGCCCTCGGCGGTGTTGATGCCCGTCTTGCCGCCGACCGCCGCGTCCACCATGGCGAGGACCGTGGTGGGGATGGCGATCCAGCGCACGCCGCGCAGCCAGGTGGCGGCCACGAAGCCGGCGAGGTCGGTGGTGGCACCGCCGCCGACGCCGACGATGACGTCGGTGCGGGTGAAGCCGGACTGGCCCAGGGCCTTCCAGCAGTAGGCGGCGACCTCGGCGGTCTTGGCCTCCTCCGCGTTGGGCACCTGGATGGCGACCGCCTCGAAGCCCTGCTCGGCCAGGTCGGCACGCAGCGCGTCACCGGTGTCGGCCAGCGCCTCGGGGTGGATCACCGCGACCCGCTTGGCCTTCGGCCCGATCAGCCCGGGCAGCTCGCCCAGGAGTTGCCGGCCGACGAGCACCTCGTACGGGTCGGTACCCGCGGTGCCTGCGACCTGGATCCGGGTGACTGCCTCGCTCATGCTTCCTTCAACTCCAGTGCGTCCAGGGCGACTTGGGCGACTTCTTCGGGCGTGCGGCCGTCAGTGGACACAACGGCCGTGGCGACCTCCTCGTACAGGTGCCGCCGGGCCTCCATCAGCTCGCGCCACTGCTTGCGGGGGTTGACCGCGAGGAGTGGGCGGGCCGCGTTGAGGCCGGTGCGCTTGACCGCCTCCTCGACGTCCATGGAGAGGTAGACCACCCGGTGCCCGGCGAGCAGCGCTCGGGTGTCCGCGTCGAGGATGGCTCCGCCGCCGAGCGCGAGGACGCCCTCGTGCTCGGCGAGCGCGGCCTGCACCGCCCGCTTCTCGGTCGCGCGAAAGGCAGGTTCCCCGTCGTCGACGAAGATCTCGGCGATGGTCCGGCCCTCGGCGGCGACGATGTCGTCGTCCGTGTCCCGGTAACCGGTACCCAGCCGCTCGGCCAGCAGTTGCCCGACCGTGGACTTGCCCACGCCCATCGGCCCGACCAGTACGACCGCAGGCATCGCGGTCACCGGATCTGGAGGTTGTCGAGGTACGACTGCACGTTGCGGCGGGTCTCGGGCACGCTGTCGCCGCCGAACTTCTCCGCGACCGCGTCAGCCAGGACCAGCGCCACCATCGCCTCGGCGACGATGCCGGCCGCCGGGACGGCGCACACGTCCGAACGCTGGTGGTGGGCCTGGGCGGCCTCGCCGGTGGCGACGTCGATGGTCTGCAGGGCGCGGGGCACGGTTGCGATCGGCTTCATCGCGGCGCGGACGCGCAGCAGCTCGCCGGTGGTCAGGCCGCCCTCGGTGCCGCCGGAGCGACCGGTGGCCCGCTTGATGCCGTCGGCGCTCGTGAGGATCTCGTCGTGCGCCTTCGAGCCCGGCACCCGGGCCAGCTCGAAGCCGTCGCCGACCTCGACACCCTTGATCGCCTGGATGCCCATGAGTGCGGCGGCCAGCCGGGCGTCCAGGCGCCGGTCCCAGTGCACGTGCGAGCCCAGGCCGACCGGCACGCCGTAGGCCAGTACCTCGACCACACCACCTAGGGTGTCGCCGTCCTTGTGAGCCTGGTCGATCTCCGCGACCATCGCCTTCGACGCGTCCGCGTCCAGACAGCGCACCGGATCCGCGTCCAACTGCTCCACGTCGGCCGGGGTCGGGTAGACGCCGTAGGGCGCCTTGGCGGAGGCCAGTTCCACGACGTGGGAGACGATCTCGATACCGGCCGTCTCCTTCAGGTACGACCGTGCGACCGCACCGAGCGCCACACGCGCCGCCGTCTCACGGGCCGAGGC
>NZ_JBEXYL010000123.1:0-20622 GCF_040630895.1 Streptomyces sp. NPDC005728 | reverse complement strand
CGGCTTCCGTCTCGCCGTCGTCGATACCGGACAGACCGTACCGCGTGACACGTGCACGGCCAAGACCACCCCCACCAGCCGTGATCTTCCTCTCGCGTCAGGTGGCCGGTCCAGTGACCAGTGGGCCGGCGGTGGCGGAAGTCGGGCGGCCGAGCTTGCTCTCTCGCTGTCCTGAGACGGCCGAACCGGCCGTGCGCAGGACGTCGTTGACTAAGGTCCGCCACGAACTTCTCATGCCGATCGGCCCGAGGATTCGTTGCGGTGCGGGTTTCAGGAATTCGCACGCCGCCGCGGCGGTGTGAAGGCGTACAGGTCGAGGATGTCCGGCTGGGGAGCCACGCCCGGGCCACCGGCACGCGCCCAGGCGGCGATGTCCTCGGTCGCGTCCGGATCGTTGACCAGGCCGAGCCAGACCGGACGCGCACCAGCGGCCCGCCCGGCGGCAGAAGGCTGAACGACGATGACGTTGGCCTGGTCGCAGACGTCGAGGCAGTCGGAAATGCGCACCGGCACCTCCGCACGCAGTCGTGCGGTCTGCGCCGCATGATCCACCCCGGTCACCTTGGGGCTGCCGCAGCAGCAGTCCCGGCACACGACGACCCGGCACGGCGCCGGACCGGTCACCTCCTCGGCCGTCTCACTGCCGGACGTCCTCTCCGCCGACCTCTCGGGCATGCGGCACCACTCCTCTCCCGGGGAAATCCGCCCCGGTGTCCATTGAGGAGGCGACCGCGTGAGTCTCCTGGCTCTCGGGTCGTAGCTAGTTCCGCCTTCCCACCCCTACTGGGGAAGTGGCCTGCCGGAACTCGCTCGCCGATCACAGTGGCGGGACCACGCCGGATTCACACCGGCTTCCTCGGACCGCCGTCGCCTTGTCAGGGTCATCATTCCATTACCGGTCCAGACCCCGTCAGTTGGCTGCCGGGTGACCACATCGTCAGGGGCGGAGGAGCGGACTGTTGCCGCACGCGCGGCCGGACATATCCGGGACGGCTGTCACCGGACGGCCGCCCCCGGTGGGCGTTCCCGCAGGGCGCCGTATGCGACGAAGTACGCGGGGAGGCGGCGCAGCCAGCGTGATCCGGTGAGCAGGCGTGCCATGTGCTGGGCCCTCTCCGCGCTGCCGAGGGGCGAGCGGCCCTGCAGGACCGGCCCGATGACGGCCGCGTGGGCCATGCGCTGGAGCGCTTGCGTGGCGACCGTGGTGGGGCGGCGCCGGCGCTGCACACCGCGTACGTCGCGCAGGCCCACGGTCCCCTGGCGCAGGGGCCCGACCAGATAGCGGGCCGCGGCCACGGCGTCCTGGACCGCGAGGTTGATCCCGATGCCGAAGACCGGGGACATGGCGTGCGCGGCGTCGCCGATGCACAGCAGGCCGGGGCGGTGCCAGCGGCGCAGGCGGTCCAGGCGTACGTCGAGGAGCTTGACCTCGTCCCACGAGTGCAGGGCGTTCGTACGGTCGGCGATCCAGGGGACCGCCGTGGTGAACTCGGCGAGGAAGCGGTCCAGGCCCGCGGCGCGGCGCTGCGTGTCGGTGCCCTTGGGGATGAGCGCGGCACACTGCCAGTAGTCGCCACGGTCGATCATCGCGGTGAGGAAGCGGTCGCCTGCGCCGCCGACGAGTCCGCGTGGATCTCCCTCGTGTCGCGGCAGGCGGAACCACCAGGCGTCCATCGGACAGGTGAAGCGGCGCAGCCGGAGTTCCGGCCGGGTACGGGCCAGTGATCCTCGGCCGTCGCAGGCGACGGTGAGAGCCGCGTGGAGTTCGCCGGTGCGGCCGTCGGAGGTGCGGTAACGGACCCCGGTCACCCGTCCGGACTCGACCAGGAAGGAAGTCACTTCGGTGTTCATCCGCAGGTGGAAGGACGGTTCGCGCCGGGCCTCGTCGGCGAGCAGGTCCAGCAGGTCCCACTGGGGCACCATCGCCACATAGTTGTAGGGGCCGGGCAGCACCGTGAGGTCCGCGACGGTGACCGTCGAGCGGCCGGTTCCGACGGGCAACTGGACGGTGTTCACGCGGCGCTGGGGCAGTCGGGCGAAGCGTTCAGCCAGTCCCAGGTCGTCCAGCAGCGCCAGGGTCGAGGGGTGGACGGTGTCGCCGCGGAAGTCACGCAGGAAGTCGCCGTGCTTCTCCAGCACCGTCACCGGGACGCCGGCGCGGGCCAGCAGCAGGGCGAGCACCATGCCCGCGGGGCCGCCCCCCACTACGCAGCACGTGGTCTGTTCCATTGCAGTCCTGCCCTTCACGAGAGCAGTAATTCATCGGTCGATGAATACTATACTCCTCGGCGCCTCCGCACCCCGTCTCCGGTACCGGCCGGCCGAACATGCCGCCAAGTGGAGCAATCACCGGCGTGCCGCGACCCGGCACAGCAGGCTGAATGTCTTGTCGGGGTCGTGTGACAGGAGTCGCGTGTGCGAAGGCTGCGTAAGCCGAGCCGTCAGGCATGTGGTCCGCCCGTACGCCATGCCTGCCGGGCTGCTCCGGCAGCTCCGTCGGCTTGCCCAGCTCCGGCAGCCGAGACGGCGTGCGCGCGCAGGAGCTACGGGTGAGGCACCGGCACACCCGTGGGGAGCCGGAGGCCGCCATGGCCGTACGGACGCAGCTGCCCGCGCCCCCGGCGTGGATGCGCTGGCTCCCGGTCCTGTACGTCATCGTGCTTCTGCTGCTCGAACCTCTGACACCCGTGGACTGGCCGGTGAGCTTCGCGCTGATCGCCGTTCCTCTGGTGACCGCCTTCGCCCACGGCCCCCTCGTCGTCGCCGGCGCCACGGTGTTCGCCGTCGGCTTCGAAGGTGTGCTGGCCGGTACCCCGTGCTGTGCGGGCCGATCCGTCGGCTACCTGTGGGACCGCCACTATGTGGCGTCCTACATCTGCACTGCCTTGGTGGGCGCGCTCGGCACGATCCTGGCCGCCCATCGGACGCGCCGTGACCGCATGCTCGCCGACGTGCGCTTCGTGGCCGAGATCGCGCAGCGCGTCCTGCTCAGACCGGTCCCGCACCGGATCGGCAACCTGCGCCTCGAGAGCCTGTACCTGTCCGCCGCTGCGGAAGCACGCATCGGCGGCGACCTCTACGAGGCCGTCCCCACTCCGTACGGGGTCCGGCTGCTCATCGGCGACGTCCGCGGCAAGGGGCTGCTCGCGGTCGAGACCGCCGCCGCCCTGCTCGGCGCGTTCCGCGAGGCGGCCCATGACGAACCGGACCTTCCCACTCTGGCGGACCACGTGGAGACGAGCATGGACCGCAGGGCGATGCAGCTGGGCGGAACGGAGCTGGGCGAGCGGTTCGTCACCGCCGTCTTCGCAGAGATCCCCAGCGACGGGCATGTCGTCCGGGTCGTCAACTGCGGCCATCCGCCCCCGCTCCTCATCCGCCCCGACGAGGTACGCGAGCTGGACCGGGGGAACTCGGGTCCGCCGCTGAACCTCGGCATGCTCGTCGAAGACCTGTATCACGTCGACATCTACGACTTCCGTCCCGGCGAAGAGCTCCTGCTGTACACGGACGGCATCACGGAGACCCGCGACTCCTCCGGCACCTTCTACCCCCTGCTCGAGCGTCTCCGCTCCTGGGGGCCTCTGCCGCCCGAAGAACTGCTGGAACGGCTCCACAGCGACCTGCTGGCATATAGCGCCGACGGCCTGCAGGACGACACCGCGGCACTCACCGTCTGCCTGGTCGCCGACGAACCGGCCGCATCGGCCGGGCCGACGGCCCGGGAGCGCCGGAGCGGCGAGCCGGGGTGACAGCGGGCGCACTGCTCCGGCGTCGGGATACGTGCCGACGCAGTCCGGGAGCCTTCGAGGTGCCGGACGGCGTGGTAGCGTCCCGCCGGAGGCTCGGACGTGCCTGCCCCGGACGAGATGTGCGCCGTACCCGGTCCGCCAAGACGACGCATACACGGAGACATCGTGAGCAGCGGCACGCATCTCATCGACTTCCCCCGCGTCCCTCCCCCGGCGCACCCTCTGGACGTCCGGTGGATCCACGGTTCGCCGTCGGCCAAGCACAACACGGACCCGGACATCCAGGTCCACGCGTACGACGAGCACACGTTCATCCTGCGGCAGAACATGGCGGTCCATTACGAGGCACCGTTCCTGTTCCTGCTGTGCGGCAACGAACGGGCGGTGCTGATCGACACCGGTGCGACCGAGTCCGCCGAGTTCTTCCCCCTGCGGCGAGTGGTCGACGGGCTCCTCGCGGACTGGCTCGACCGGCATCCCCGGGACGGCTACCACCTCCTCGTACTGCACACCCACGGGCACGGTGACCACGTCGCGGGCGACGGCCAGTTCGCCGAGCGCCCCGACACCACGGTGGTGGGCGCCGACCGCGCCACCGCCTGGCGGTACTTCGGGTTCGACACGGATCCGGAAGCCGTCGCCCCTGTCGATCTGGGCGGCCGGGTCCTGGAGTGCCTGGCCACCCCGGGCCACCACGAGGCCGCCGTCAGCTTCTACGACCCGCCGACCGGCCTCCTGCTCACCGGGGACAGCGTCTACCCCGGGCGGCTCTACCTCCAGGACGTCCCGGCCTTCACCCGCAGCATCGAGCGCCTGATCGAGTTCGCCGACCGCCGGCCCGTCACCCATGTGCTCGGTTGCCACATCGAGATGACCACCGAGCCGGGCGTGGACTACCCGGTCCGCACCACCTACCAGCCCGACGAGCCCCCGCTGCAGCTCACCCCGGCCCACCTCCGGCGGATCCGGGACGCGCTCGCCCGGCTCGGCGACGACCGCACCTGGCGCGCCCACTCCGACTTCGTCCTCTGCCCCTCGGACTGAGCGTTCCAGGGCGGACCCGTCCTCGGCCTACGCCGTCGACGCCGCTGCCTGAGCCCTCGTCGGGCCGGTTCCTCTGGCGGCCGTCGCCTCGCCGTCCCGGGGTGGCGCTCCCCCGTCGCGGTGAATCGATTTTTTGGTGCCGGTCAGGGGCGCGCCCGTCCCGCCCCGCCGGGCGGCGACGATCTCCGCCACGATCGACAGGGCGGTCTCCTCCGGTGTACGGGCGCCGAGGTCGAGGCCGATCGGGGAGCGCAGCCGGGCCAGCTCCCGCTCGCTGACGCCTTCTTCGCGCAGACGCCGATTGCGTTCCTCGTGGGTGCGACGCGAGCCCATCGCGCCGACGAAGGACACCGGCATCGCGAGGGCCGCCTTCAGCAGGGGTACGTCGAACTTCGCGTCGTGGGTGAGCACGCACAGGACCGTACGGCCGTCGGTTCCGGTGCGGCGCAGGTAGCGGTGGGGCCAGTCGACGACGACCTCGTCGGCGTCGGGGAAGCGGGCTTGCGTGGCGAAGACGGGGCGGGCGTCGCACACCGTCACGTGGTAGCCGAGGAACTTGCCGGCACGCGCCAGTGCGGACGCGAAGTCGACCGCGCCGAATACGATCATGCGCGGGGGCGGCACGTTCGACTCGACGAGCAGGGTGACGCCTCCGGGGCAGTGCGAGCCGTCCGCGGCGATGTCCACGGTGCCGGTGCGCCCTGCCTCCAGCAGGGCGCGGGCCTCGGCCGCTGCCGTCCGGTCCAGGTCCGGACGGCCGCCGAGTCCGCCGTCGTACGTGCCGTCGGGCCGCACGAGCAGGGCCCGGCCGAGGAGTTCCGCCGGGCCGCGGGCGACCCGTGCGAGGGCCGCCGGTTCGCCCCGGACGGCGGCCGAGAGGGCGGACGTCAGGACCGTGCGGCCGGACGCCGGCCCGGTCACCGGCGTGATCAGCACCTCGATGGTCCCGCCGCAGGTCAGTCCCACGGCGAAGGCGTCCTCGTCGCTGTAGCCGAATCGTTCCGTGACGCTCTCGCCCGTCCGGAGCGACTGCCGGCACAGGTCGTAGACCGCGCCCTCCACGCACCCGCCGGAGACCGAGCCGATGACGGTGCCCTCGTCGTCGACGGCGAGGGCGGCGCCGGGTCCGCGTGGCGCGCTGCCGCCCACCGCCAGCACGGTGGCGACGGCGAAGTCCCGGCCCTCCTCGATCCAGCGGAGCAACTCCTCGGCGACGTCAAGCACGTGGCGCTCCCGCCCGGATGACACGGTCCGGCCTGATCGGCAGATTGCGGTGGCGTTCGCCGGTCGCGTGCCAGACCGCGTTGGCGATGGCGGCCGCTGCGCCCACGATGCCGATCTCGCCGATGCCCCTGATCCCGACCGGGTCCTTGGGGTCCGGGTCCTCGATCCAGTCGGCTTCGATGTGCGGGACGTCGGCGTGTGTGGCCACGTGGTAGCCCGCGAGGTCTGCGCCGACGTGGCCGCCCGAGGCGCCGTCCCGGACGGCCTCCTCGTGCAGGGCCATGGAGATGCCCCAGATCATGCCGCCCAGGAACTGTCCGCGTGCGGTGAGCGGGTTGACGATCCGGCCGGCCGCGAAGATGCCGAGCATCCGCCGCACGCGCACCTCGCCGGTGGTGACGTCCACAGCCACCTCGGCGAACTGCGCCCCGTAGGAGTGGCGTTCGGCGGGGGCGAGAGCGCCGATGGCCGCGGTGGTGTCCGACCGTACGGTGATTCCCTCCGGGGGGATGTCGCTGCTCAGGGCCATCCTGTCGCGCAGTTCGTCAGCCGCGACGGTGACCGCCCACGCCCAGGAGCGGGTGCCCATGGACCCGCCGGCGATCATCGCCGGTCCGAAGTCGCTGTCGCCGATGCGCACGTGCACGCGCTCCGGGGGCACGCGGAGCGCGTCCGCGGCGACCAGGGTGAGCGCCGTACGGGCCCCGGTGCCGATGTCGGCCGCGGCGATCCGGACGGTGAAGGTGCCGTCCGCGTGGGCGGTCAACGCAGCCGTGGACGGCGCGGCGCCCGCGCCGAAGGAGGCCGCCGCCATGCCGGTGCCGAGCAGCCAGCGGCCGTCCCTGCGCAGGCCGGGGCGCGGGTCCCGGTCCGCCCAGCCGAACCTGCGGGCTCCCTCCCGGTAGCAGTCGGGCAGACTACGGCCGGCGAAGGGCAGGCCGGAGACCGGTCCCTTGTCGGGTTCGTTGCGCAGCCGCAGCTCGATCGGGTCGATCCCGCACTTCTCGGCGAGTTCGTCGAGCGCCGCCTCCAGGGCGAACGAGCCCGGTGCCTCACCCGGGGCGCGCATCCACGTGGGGGTCGGTACGTCGAGCCGTACGACGCGGTTGGCGGTGTGGTGGGCGTCGGCGTCATACATCACCCGGGCCACTCCGGCGCTCGGTTCGATGAACTCGTGCACGGTGGAGGTGAGGCTGACGGAGCGGTGGTCCAGCGCGCGCAGCCGTCCGTCGGGGCCGGCGCCGAGCCTGACGCGCTGGGTGGTGGGGCTGCGGTAGCCGGCCAGCGAGAACATCTGACGGCGGGTCAGGATCACGCGTACGGGGCGCTGCAGGACCGTGGCGGCCATGACGGCGGCCACCTGGTGGGCGCGGACGCCCTTGCTGCCGAAGCCGCCTCCCACGTGTTCGGAGCGTACGCGCACCGCGGCCGGGTCGAGCGAGAAGAGGTTGGCGAGTTCGCCGACGATCCAGGTGGCGCCCTGGTTGGAGTCGACCACCTCGAGCCGGCCGTCCTCCCAGCGGGCGGTTGCCGCATGCGGTTCCATCGGGTTGTGGTGCTCTTCGGGGGTGGTGTACTCGGCGTCCAGGACGACGGCCGACGCGGCCAGTTCGGCGTCGAGGTCACCCTTCTCCGTCACCGCCGGCGTATGGCTGTCCAGCGGGTAGGCGTCCGGGTGTCCGCCGGTGAAGTCGACGTCGTGGGGCTCCTGTTCGTAGTGCACGATCAGTGCCTCGGCGGCCTCCCTGGCCTGCTCGGAGGTCTCGGCGACGACCAGCGCCACGGGCCAGCCCACGTGCGGCACCCGGTCGTGCTGGAAGACGGCGCAGGTCGGGTCCGGCTTCGAACCCATCAGACCGGGGTAGTCGGTCTCGACGCGCGGGGCGTTGCGGTGGTCCAGGACGGCGAGGACGCCCGGCATGGCGAGGACGGGGGCGGTGTCGAGGGCGCTGATGCGGCCGCGGGCGACGGTGGACAGCACCAGCCAGCCGTGCGCGAGGTCCGTGAAGGGGATCTCTCCCGCGTAGCGGGCCGCTCCGGTGACCTTGTCCCTGCCTTCGACGCGGGTGTGTGCGGTGCCGACGGAGGGGGTCGGCGTGAACGTCCCGGTGGTGACGGTGGTCATCGGGCGGCCTCCTCGGCGAGTTCGGTCAGCACGGCCACCACGAGGTTGTGCATCAGGGTCACCTTGTATCCGTTGTGCGGCAGCGGTCGCGCCGCGGTCAGCTCGGCGGCGGCCGCGGCGGCGTAGGTCTCGGCGTCGGCCGGCGCACCGGTCAGGACGCGTTCGGCCGCGAGGGCCCGCCACGGCCGGGAGGCGACCGCGCCGAAAGCGAGGCGGACGTCCCGGATGACACCGTCACGGACGTCGAGCGCGGCGGCGAGGGAGCCGATGGCGAACGCGTACGAAGCGCGCTCGCGCACCTTGCGGTAGCGGGAGTGGGCGGCGACCGGGGTGGGCGGCAGTGTGACGCCGGTGATCAGCGCACCCGGGGGCAGGGCGGTCTCGTGGTGCGGGGTGTCGCCGACGGGCACGTAGAACGCGCCGATGGGCGACTCGCCCGGCCCGTCCGCGGTTTCGTAGTGGACGACGGCGTCGAAGACGGTGAGGGCGACGGCCATGTCCGAGGGGTGTACGGCCACACAGTGGTCGGAGGCGCCCAGGATCGCGTGGTTGTGGTGTTCGCCCTCGACTGCGGGGCAACCGCTGCCGGGGACACGCTTGTTGCAGGGCTTGGTGACGTCGGTGAAGTAGCCGCAGCGGGTGCGCTGCAGCAGGTTCCCGCCGACCGTGGCCATGTTGCGCAGCTGTCCGGACGCACCGGCCAGCACGGCCTGCGCCAGCGCCGGGTAGCGCCGCCGGACCTCGGGGTGGGCGGCCAGGTCGGCGTTGGTGACGGTGGCGCCGATCCGCAGCCCGCCCTCCCGCGTCGGCTCGATCTCGTCGAGCGGGAGTTCGCGGATGTCGACGAGCCGGGCGGGTCGTTCCACGCCGGCCTTCATGAGATCCACGAGGTTGGTGCCGCCGCCGAGGAAGCGCGCGTCCGGATCGGCACCGAGCACCGCCACCGCGCCGGCGACGTCGGACGCCCGCTGATAGTCGAACTCCCTCATGCCACGGCCTCCTTCGTCGCCGCTTCGGAACCGGTGTCCGTCCCCGCCTCGGGGCTCACGCGCGCCACGGAGGTGGTGTCCGGGTCCGCCCCGGCCGCGGCAGCACGGGCCACCGCCTCGACGATCGGGACGTACGCGCCGCACCGGCACAGGTTGCCGCTCATCCGCTCGCGGATCTCCTCGGCCGACAGGGGTGGCGGTGCCGCTTCGGGCCGGATGTCGTCGGTGACGGCGCTCGGCCAGCCCGCCGCGTGCTCCTGGATCACCCCGATCGCGGAACAGATCTGTCCGGGGGTGCAGTAGCCGCACTGGAAGCCGTCCAGTTCGAGGAAGGCCTGCTGCACGGGGTGCAAGTGCTCGCCGTCGGCCAGGCCTTCGACGGTGGTGATCGCGCGACCCTCGGCCGCCACGGCCAGTTGCAGGCAGGCGACGGTCCGGCGGCCGTCGAGCAGGACGGTGCAGGCGCCGCATTGGCCCTGGTCGCAGCCCTTCTTGGAACCGGTCAGATCGAGGCGCTCGCGCAGTGCGTCGAGCAGGGTGGTGCGGTGGTCGACGGGCAGTGTGTACTTCTCGCCGTTGATGTTCAAGGTGATGACACTGGACGTCGATTGGGCCATGAGAAGCTTCTTTCGCGTTTCCAGGACAGATGGGGGTGGTCCGGCAGCCGTGGCCGGATGTCGTGGGGGGGTGCATGGTGAGGGCTTGGTGCCGCACGAACGAGCCGCATGCGCGCGATGCTGAGGCAGAAGATGGCAGCTCATGACTGCCGTAGGGCCTTGTCCACGGCTATCGTGGACACAACCGGACAGCTGTCCGGTACCTGAGAACGTACCGGACAGCTGTCCGGTTAGCAAGGGCGAGGTTCGGCCACGCACCCTGGAGGAGGACGAGTGCAGCAGAAGAAGGACGCACCCCTGCGCTCGGACGCGCAGCGCAACCGTGAGCGCATCCTGGAAGTGGCAGTCGCCGAGCTGACGGCGTGTGCGGATGCCCCGCTGAGCGCGATCGCCAAGAAGGCCGGCGTCGGACAGGGCACGTTCTACCGCAACTTCCCCAACCGCGAGGCGCTCGTCCTGGAGATCTACCGCCACGAGATGCAGCAGGTCGCCGACAGCGCCGCCCAGCTGCTCGAGACCCGGGAGCCCGAGCAGGCCCTGCGTGCCTGGATGGACCGACTCGCCGAGTTCGCCATGACCAAGGCAGGCCTGGCCGACGCGATACGGCAGGTCACCGGCGCACCGGGCGGCCCGGCGAAGCCGGCCCCCACGCCGGTGACCTCCGCGGCGGATCTCCTGCTGCGGGCGAACGAGGAGGCCGGCACCGTCCGCTCCGACATCACCGCGGACGACTTCATGCTCGCCATAGCGGGCCTCTGGCAGCTGGACCCGCAGGACGACTGGCGGCCACGCGCCGCCCGGCTCCTCGACCTCGTCATGGACGGCCTGCGCACGGGGGCGCCCGGCCGGTGAGCGCCGCGCTGCGGGCGGTGGGCGGCTGGCGGCTGGCGGCTGGCGGCTGGCGGCTGGCGGCTGGCGGCTGGCGGCTGGCGGATCATGAAGTTGTCAGGCGAGGTCTTCGGCGGACTTCGCTCCCTGTTCCCGCAGCCAGGCGACCAGGGCGGGGTGACCGGAGCGGCGGGCGGCATCGAGCGCGGTCAGCTCGTCGTGGCCGATCCAGTTGACGTCACCGCCGTGCTCCAGCAGCTGAGCGGCGATCTGCTGCTGTCCACCGTGGCAGGCGCACCACACCGCGTTGGTGAGGTCCTCGCCGCTCGGCGGCTCGGTACGGGGCGGGAGGAACGCGGCGACGCGGTCGGCAGCGCCGAGCGCGGCGGCCTGCCACAGGGTGGTGCGGGCACCGCGGTCGAGCAGGCGCCGGGCGGCATTCCACTGACCGAAGGCGACCGCGTCGGCGATCGGCGTCCCGCCGCCGATGACCCCGCCGTCGGCTTCGATGTCCGCACCGAGGTCGAGCAGGGTGTCGAGCACGGGGACGTCGTCCGTGCTGGCCGCCCAGTGCAGCGGGGTCTCGCGATGCGGGCCGGTGAACGGTGCGTTGACGTCCGCTCCCGCCGCGGCCAGAACGGTCACGGTGTGCGGGCCGCCCGGGAAGTGGCCGGGCCAGTCGGTGACGACGTGCAAGAGGGTGCGGGCGTTGTCCGTACTGCCCAGTCTGGCTGTGGCCAGGCCCGGATGTGCGGCGAGCAGGTCCTGCAGTGCCGCCACGTGGCCGGTGCGGATCGCCTCGACGGCGGCACGGGCCGGCGGCGCGGTCATGTCGAGCAGCATCGGGCTACCTCCCAGTTCACCACCTGGGTACCACGGGCCACTGACAACCGCTGCGCCGGCCGACACGCGCGTCCGAACGGGTGAGACAGGAACGCTTCTGCTCGGCCGGCCCGCATACGAGCGCGCGGGCGGACCAAGGGTGCAGATGACCTTGGTCGTCCTCACGAAAAGAGAACCCTGTGCGCCTTCGGAACACCGTCGCCGCCGCTTGCGGTGCCCTCGCCCTCACTGCCGTCCTGGCCACGCCCGCCCAGGCTGCCACCGGCGACTTCAGCTACCAGGCCGTCGGCCTGAACGGCGAGCCCGTGGCGGTCACCCTCCACGACCCGGCGAACGACGAGTGCATCACCATCCCCGAGGCCGCGGACCCGTCCGCCTCCGAGCCCGCCTTCGCCCCGCACAACGACACCGACGCGTTCGCCATCGTCTTCACCGAGCCCGACTGCTCAGGCGACTCCTGGGCTCTCCGACCGCACGGCAACCCGGCCACGGACCGCCTGAAGCTGCGCTCGGTCGTCTTCCTGCGCTGACCCCCTCGACCGGGGCCCCTGCCTGCGGGGCCCCTACCGAACGGGTGTACTCGGAGGCACGGCGTTGCGACCGGCCGCCCGGGGCGGAAGATTGATCTCGTGGCGTTCCAGGAGTTCGACATGCCCGGGGCAGGCGGCGAAGTGCCGGTACTGATCGTCGGTGGTGGGCCGGTCGGGCTCACCGCCCGCGCGCTGCTGGAACGCTGGGGCGTACAGGCACTTCTGGTCGAGAAGCACCGTGAGCTGTCACCCTTTCCCCGGTCCCGGCTGGTCAACGTGCGCTCGATGGAGATCTACCGCCGGCTGGGGCTCGCCGCCAAGATCAGGGACGCCGCGTTCGCACCCGAGTACGGCCGCGTCCGCTTCCGCGACACCCTGCACGACCACGACTTCGCCACAGCCGCGATGGTCGCGGTCAACGCGCCGGTTCCCGCGAGCCCCGTCATCGGCGCGCTCACCTCGCAGGACCGGCTGGAGCCCACCCTGCTGGCCGCAGCGGACGCACCGGTGCGGTTCGGGGTCGAGCTGACCGGTCTGACCGAGGAAGCCGACGGCGTGGTGGCCCTGCTCGTCGACCACCGACGCGGTGAAGAGACGCGCCTGCGTGCCCGCTATGTACTCGCCACCGACGGCGCGAACTCCACCGTCCGGCAGTTGCTGGGAATCGGCACCACCGGCCCCGGAGCGCTGGGCGACTTCACCACCGTCGTGTTCGACGCCGACCTCAAGCGCTGGTGCGCCCGCCAGCCCGCCGGCGTCTACTTCACCGCGCACGGAACATTCGCCCCGCTCTACCCCGAAGGAGGCTGGGCCTGGTTCGGGCCCACGCCGGACGACGCTGTGCGCGCCGACTGGTCCCAGATCGTCTCGCGTGCGCTCGGCCCCGACGCCGACGTACAGGCCGATGTCCTGCGGGTTCAGCACTGGGCGATGAACGCGTTCGTCGCCGAACGCCTCAGCCACGGCCGGATCCTGCTGGCCGGCGATGCCGCGCACGCACTCCCCGTCATCGGCGGCCTCGGCATGAACACCGGCATCGCCGATGTGCACAATCTCTGCTGGAAGCTCGCGGGTGTTCTCACCGGATGGGCCGATCCCGGCCTGCTGGAGACCTACGGGGTGGAACGCCTCCCCGTCGCCCAGGAGACGCTCCGCCAGACGGTCGCCAACACCCATCTCATGGTCCAGGTGGTGAACCGGCGCCGCGAGCAGCTCCAGTCCGGCGAAGCCGCGCCCGCCCAGGTCGAACTTCCCTGGTCCGAACGGTACTTCGCCCAGCTCGGTCTGGTGCTGGGTGTCGCCTACAGCTCGGCTGCCGTCCTGGGGGACGGCACCCCGCCCGAGCCGTCCGACCGGGGCACGGACTACGTCCCCACCGCGGAGCCCGGCCATCGCATGCCGCACCTCTGGCTCACGGAGAACCGCTCCACGCTCGACGCGTGCGGCGAATGGTTCACCCTGCTCACCCCGGACCCCACCCACTGGGAGCAACGGACCAGCACATCATGGCCGCTGCACATCGAGACCCTTCCCGACGAGTACACCGACCTCTGCGGACTCCGCCCGCGCGGCGCACTGCTCGTCCGGCCCGACGGCCACATCGGCGCCCGCTGGCAGGACGGCCCACCGAGCGATGCCGTCCTCGACCAGGCCCTCACCGCCCTCACCCGCTCGGCATCCGCCTGACGGCCCAGCGCCCCATGCCGCGAGCGCTGCCGATGCCGTGGCGCCGGGACACCGTCGCCGTCGCCGCCCCCGGGTCAAAGACTCAGCGATATCGCAGCGGCCACACCGCCCAGGCCCAAGGCGAACGCGCCCTCGCCCCAGCCGCCCGTACCCCAGCGGAAGAACCGGTCGACGGCGAGGCGGCCGGGGCCGATGGCCGCGACGGCCAGGGCGACCACGGCGATGCAGACGCTGTACTCCACGCCGCCGTCCGTCTCCCACAGCCCATGGGCGCCGGTGACCGTCGCCATGGCGTTGATCATCACGCCGATGAGGGCGGCGGCCGCGAGAGGAGTGAACAGTCCCAGGGCCAGGCTGAGGCCACCCAGGAATTCGGACAGGCCGCCGATCACCGCGAAGAGTTTGCCCGGGCGGAATCCGAGGCTTGCGAACGCCCGACCGGTCGCGGTCAGGCCGTTTCCCCCGAAGATCCCGAACAGTTTCTGAGCTCCGTGCCCGGCCATCAGCAGCCCGAACGTCAGCCGGATGAGCAGGAGGCCGACGTCGGCCGCGGAGACCGCCGGTCCACCGGTGGCCTGGGCGTGTGATCCCGTAGGACCTGAAGGACGGCGCAAGATGCGATTCGTATCCATGTCGATGCTCCGGCAGGAACCCCCGGAACGGGCGTTACCCCCAGCTCGGGCTGAGCCCGAGGCACCGGTGGCGGTGCGCCCCGCGCCGCATCGCAAAGCGTGGACCACCACTGCCGATCCTTCCGCTCCAACCATGATCATGCATCTGGGCCGGGGGCCGGACACATGGGCACGGATCCCCGACAAGGCCAGGCGGTAGCCTGCTTCTGAGGACAGCCATGGCCGATGAGGTGCGGATCCGGCTCCTCGGCGGTTTCGCCGTGGCGGTCGCGGACCGCCCTGTCGCCGCCGGGGCGTGGCGGCTGCGCAAGGCCCGGAGCGTGCTGAAGCTGCTCTGTCTGTCGCCCGGTCACCGGATGCACCGGGATCGGCTCTACGACGTTCTGTGGCCCGACCTCGACCGGACTGCCGCGTCGAACAACCTGCACCAGGTGCTGTACGCCGTGCGACGTGCTCTGGCCTCCACGGGGGCGCCTGGCGAGATCGTCGTGCTCCGCGACGACATGGTGCTGCTCGGTCCCGACGGCGGGGTGCGGATCGACCTCGACGAGTTCGACGAGGCGGCCCGGCGGGCCTCGGACGGCGGCGGCGCCGCGGACTACCGTGCCGCGCTCGCCCTGGCCGGCCCCGGACTGCTGCCCGAGGACCGGTACGAGCCCTGGGCGACCGAGGCCGCCGAGACGCTGGAGACGCGGTGTACGGCGCTCCGGCTGGGGCTGGGCGAGGTGCTCGAGCACGATCACCACCCGGCCGAGGCCCTCGACGTCCTGCGGGCCCTGGTCGCCGACGACCCTCTGCACGAGCCCGGCCACCGGGCGCTGATGCGGGTACTGGCCGACGCCGGGCGCCGCCGGGAGGCTCTGTCCGCCTACGGGAATCTTCGGGACGCACTCCGCCGTGACACCGGCGCCGACCCCGACCCGCAGACGCGCCGCCTCTACCGCGTGCTGCTCGCCGACTCCGTCGAGGCGCCCGCAGAGCAGCCGGAGACCCCCCGGCATCACCTCCCGGCGCCGGCCACGGCCCTCGTCGGCCGGGAACGCGAGATGGCCGAGGTGGAGACGCTGCTCGGGCGGAGCAGGCTGCTGACCCTCACCGGCGCCGGCGGCTGCGGCAAGACCCGCCTCGCACTCGCCGTGGCGGCCCGACGGGGCGACGACTTCCGGGACGGGGCGTGGTTCGTGGATCTCGCCGGACTGGCGGAACCGCACCTCGTGCCCGAGGCGGTCGCCACGGCCCTGGAACTGCGGCTGCCGCCGTCCGGAGCGGGCCGGGATGCGCTCATCGCCCAGCTCGGCGACCGCGAGATGCTGCTGGTGCTGGACAACTGCGAACACCTGATCGATGCATGCGCCGCCCTGGCCTCGGAGATCCTCTCCCGCTGCCCGGGCGTCTTCGTCCTCGCGACCAGCCGGGAGCCGTTGCGCAGCTACGGGGAACGCACCTTCAGGGTGCCCTCCCTGGGACTGCCGGATCCGCATCGGCTGCCGCCCGTGTCGGAACTGGGCCGCTTCGCCTCCGTACGACTGTTCGTGGAGCGGGCTGCTGACGTGGCTCCCGAGTTCCGGCTGACGCCGGGGAACGCGGAGGCCGTCGCTCAGATCTGTTTCCGGCTCGACGGCATGCCGCTGGCCCTGGAGCTCGCAGCGGCTCGGGTGCCCGTGCTCGCCCCGCGCCAGATCGCCGAACGGCTCGACGACGCGCAGGCGCTGCTCGGGCACGGCAGTCGGCGCGGCGCGACCCGCCAGGAGACCCTGCTGGCCACCTTGGAGTGGAGCCACCGGTTGCTCGACGAGGAGGAACAGCGCCTGTTCCGCCGGCTCGCGGTCTTCGCGGGCGGGTTCTCCCTGGCCGCGGCCGAGGACGTGTGCGCCGACGGCACGCAGGGCAGTTCGGTCCTGGACCTCCTCGGGCGGCTGGCGGACAAGTCCCTGGTGCTGGTGGAGCCCCGGCAGGACGAGGTCCGCTACCGGCTCCTGGAGACGATCCGGCAGTACGCCACGGACCGGCTGCGGGCCGCCGGGGAACTGAGGGCCACCGAGGCCAGGCACCGGCGTTTCTACCTGGCACTCGCCGAGGCGCGGGACCGCGAGCCGCCCACCGGCGTTTCGGGGGCGACGTCGCTGGAGCTGGAGGCCGACTACGGCAATCTCCGGGCCGCCCTGCGCTCTTCGCTGGGCCACGCACCGGACAGCGCGCTGCGGCTGGCGGTGGCCCTGCGCTCGTTCTGGCCCGAACGGGGGCGCCTTGCCGAGGGCCGGCGCTGGTTGGACGACACGCTGGCCGCCGCACCGGAGCCCACCCCTCAGCGGGCCAGAGCGCTGATGGGGCGGGCCGTGCTGGCGATCCGCCTCGGTGACGGCTCCCCGCTGGAGGACATCGCCGAGCAGATCGTCGGGATCCACCGACTGCGGCCGGACGACCCGGCGGCGCTGGCGTACGCCCACTGTCAGCAGGCGGTCCTGCTCTGGATGCGTGGCGCGTGGGACCGCGCCCGCACCGCTCTCGACCTGGCCCGCGGCCTCGCCCTCGACACGGGCACCCCTTCGGTCCTCGCCGCTGCCGCGCATCTCGACGGAGTCTGGGCCGTCTGCCGTGGCGAGGGCTCCGTGGCGGCCGAAGCCTGCCGGGAGAGTCTCCGGCTGCTGGCCGACGTCGACACCGAGAGCGGGCCGTTCTTCCCGGTCATGACGCCGGGGTACGCGGTCGGGGTCGACGCGGCGGGGCAGGTGTCGCTGTTCTTCGAGGAGACGGTGCTCGCCGGCCGTGCGGTCGGCCCGTCCCGGGCCCGCGGCTACGCCCTGGCCGAGCTGGCATGGGCGAGCCGCCTCGACGGCGACTTCGATGCCGCCGCCCTGGCGGCCGAACGCAGCGTCGACTGTTTCCGCGCGCTCGCCGACCCGCACGGCGAGTCCCTGGCCCTCAACACGCTCGGCAACCTCCACCGCGGCCGGGGCGACCGCGACGCGGCACGGACCTACCTCGACGCGGCGCTGGCGATCAGGCGCCGGCTCGGCGACCGCCGGGAGGAAGGCATCACCCTCGGCTGCCTCGGCATGCTCCACCTCGCCGGCGGGGACACCGAGAGCGCGCAGACCATCCTCTCCCGCGTTCTCGCCGGCTTCGAGGAGGCCGACGACATCCCAGGCATCACCAACAGCCTGCTCCACCTCGGGCTCGTGGCCCGAGCCGCGGGAGACACGGCACGCGCACGCACCCTGCTGACCCGCGCGCAGCGCCTGGAACACGTCGCCGGGTCGACCTGCGCCGCAGGATGGGTGGCCCTCATCCTGGCGCGGCTCCAGTGGCAGGCGGGCGACAGCGGCGCCGCCGAGGCGACGGCGGCCCGGGCCGGTGACCTCTTCACGCGCCTCGGCGACACCCGCGGCCCGGGAGTCCTGCGGCGCACGCTGCCACCGGCGACCTCCTCCAAAGCGGGTGCTGAGTGAGTGCTAAGAGGCGCCGCATACGGTCCTGACCATCAGCCCGAACACCTACACCCGCACCGAGGAGCCGACCATGTCGACCGACACGGCAAAGGGCATCCTGGGGGACGCCACCATCGCCGAACTGGAAGCCGCCCTGCGCGGCACCGTCGTCCGCCCCGGCGACGCCGAGTACGACCAGGCCCGCTCGGTCTGGAACGGGGCCCACGACAAGCATCCGGCCCTGATCGTGCGCTGCGCCGGGACCGCGGACGTGATGCGCGCCGTCGAGTTCGCACGCAGCCAGGACCTGCTCGTCGCCGTGCGCGGCGGCGCCCACAGCATCGCCGGGTTCTCGACCTGCGAGGACGGCATCGTCATCGACCTGTCGCCCATGAAGGGCGCCATGGTGGATCCCGTACGACGCCGGGTGATCGCCCAGGCCGGCCTGACCTGGGGCGACCTCGACCACGAAACCCAGGCCTTCGGTCTGGCCGTGACCGGTGGCCTGATCTCCACGACCGGTATCGCCGGGTTCACGCTGGGCGGCGGAGTGGGCTGGCTGTTGCGCCGGCACGGCCTGGCCTCCGACAACCTGACGGCGGCCGAAGTCGTCACCGCGGACGGCCGCGTGCTGCGCGCCGACCCGCACGAGCACCCTGAACTCTTCTGGGCCCTGCGGGGCGGCGGCGGCAACTTCGGTGTCGTGACGTCGTTCGAGTACCAACTGCACCCGGTGGGGCCGCAGGTCCTGGCCGGTCTGATCGTGTATCCGCTGGAGGAGGCCCGGCAGGTGGTCACGGGCTGGCGTGAGCTGACCGCGCGCCTGCCCGACGAGCTGACGACGGTGGTCAACCTGACCACGGCACCTCCCCTGCCCTTCCTGCCCCCGGAGGTCCACGGCACCCGTGTCGCGGTGCTGCTCGGCATGTACGCGGGCGATCCGGCAGTCGGCGAGGAGGCCGTCGGTCCGCTGCGCACCCTGGGGACACCCATCGCCGACCTCATGGGCCCCATGTCGTACACGGCCATGCAGTCCCTGCTCGACCCGCTGTGGACGGCCGGTGACCACAACTACTTCACGTCGGCGTTCATCGAGCCGTCCGACGCCGCGCTCGACGCGGTGCTGCGACACCACCTGACGACACCGACGCCCTTCAGTGAACTGCATCTGCACCAACTGGGCGGCGCCTTCGCCCGCGTGCCCGCCGGGGCCACGGCCTTCAGCCAGCGGGACCCGAGCGTGCTGTGCAACGTGATCGCACGATCCCCCGACGCGACGGCCTTCGACTCCCATGTCGCCTGGGCCCGCAACGCCCGCGAGGAGATCGCACGTCATGGCCACGGGGCGATGTACGTCAACTTCACCGGCGACGCCGCCGAGGA
This sequence comes from Streptomyces sp. NPDC005728, assembly GCF_040630895.1. Taxonomy (NCBI): domain Bacteria; kingdom Bacillati; phylum Actinomycetota; class Actinomycetes; order Kitasatosporales; family Streptomycetaceae; genus Streptomyces; species Streptomyces sp. NPDC005728. The sequence goes on along the minus strand of NZ_JBEXYL010000123.1, from coordinate 1,541 downwards.
CAAGGTGCGCGCCTCCTACCCTGCGGCGGTGCACGAACGGCTGGTGAGGGTCAAGGACGCGTACGACCCCACGAACCTGTTCCGCCTCAACCAGAACATCCGCCCCTCGACCGGCGCGTGACCGCCCCTCCTCGGACGCTCACGGAGAGCGACTCCTTGGCCCTCAGTCGATGGAGTCCATCCCTGATCTTGCGTGGGTATCCCCGGCTTCAGCCGGGGAGTGAAACGCATCCTCAGACCGGAGGCGCGCAGCGCCGGAGTTCGCTCCGTCTCTGGGGTGACGGTCAGATGGGTCGCTTCTGTCCCTCGATATACTGGCGGACGATGCTGATCGGTGTACCGCCGCACGACCCGGCGAAATAGGACCGGGACCAGAAGACGCAGCCCAGCCCGATGCGGTTGATGCGGCCTGGGTACTCGGCGCGCAGGTACCGGGAGCTGACACCCTTCAAGTTGTTGATCAGCTTCGACAGGGCGACCTTCGGCGGGTAATGCACGAGCATGTGGACGTGATCGCGCTCGCCGTTGAACTCCCTCAGCTCCGTCTCGAAGCCGGCGCACACCGATCGCATGATCTCCTCGCACCGCTTCGGCATGGCGTCATCGAACACGTCCTTGCGGTACTTGGTGACAAACACCAAGTGGGCGTGGAGGTTGTGGTCGACGTGGCGGCCGGTGCGGATATCGGGGTAGTTTGCGGTTGATCTCGTCCGCGTGGTCGATCTGCGGTCCGTGGCCGGTGTTGGAGATGATTTCGGCTCGGGCGCCCGGCACCAGGCGCGGGATGCGCTCGACCTGCCTGTGCGGGTGCACGAGCAGGCTGCGCTTGCCGAGCACCAGGTAGAGCGGGCGCAGCCTAGAGCGCACTGACCGCTCTCCTCGGGCAGGCACAGGAGAGCGGCCTCGTTCAGCCCGGCCTGGACGCGCAGTTGGAAGCCGTGAGCCTGCTCGCCATGTCCGCAGGGCCCGGCACCAGCATCCTGGTCGGCCAACGCAGTCCGGAGGCCGCCGCGAAAGTTCTGGACCACCACCTGGACCGGATCTTCACCACCCCGGAGAGCTGACTCGCTTCGAAAGTGCTTCCGTTGCAAAGTGCAGTCCGTCGTCACGCCTGCTGAGGCCCTGTCAGGAGTGTGCGGACGGACGCAGAAGAGAGGCGTACCGGCGGGCGCGGCTGTGACTGATGCGGCGCAGTTCGGTGACCGCGTTGGTGTGGCTGGCGGGGTGCTGGGCCAGGGAGCGGGCCGTTCCCAGCATGGTGTAGGCGATGTGGACGTGGCGCTCGCCGTCGATGAGGTCGGCGTGGAGCAAGGCGGTCCGCGCCCGTGCCAGGCCGGGATGCTGCGCGCCCAGTTCGGCCAGGGGCGTCGGCAGTTCCCTGAGGAGCCGGGACAGGGCCCGCCGGTAGTGACGGTAGGTCAGATGCATCCGTCCGCTCAGAGGCTGTGGCTGGGCGGGCGTGTCCAGTCCGGGGCGTATCTCGGCACTGTAGTGGGCCGTCGGCAGGGCGCAGGCGTGAGCGACCGCGGCGGGCAGTCCCT